>JAAZOM010000021.1 GCA_012797775.1 Candidatus Kuenenbacteria bacterium
CCGCTGTCGGATAATGAATACTCCGACTTGGTCTGAACGGTGTAGCTTACCGGTGCCGATAAAGTATCCAGCCATACAAGCACGAGATAGTCTTTGGCGCCGGAGACCGAACTCCACCGCCAAGAGCTGGGGCTGGTGGAAGCAATATACCAGTCGACAGGCACAACTGTGCCGGCGCCGGCCACGCTCAACCCAACAAGGGCGAGTACCGCGGAAAGAAATAAGAACTTTTTCATGGGTTCCTCCTTGTGATGATTTATGTTTATTAAAAAAGTGCTATTTTGCTTATTAGATGATTTTATTAAAACATCAATTTTTCTTTTTGTCAAATGAAAACCGGCTTGATCGAAACCAAGCCGGATTATTTCAAAAAACGATATTTATTTCTCCCCCATAAAACCTCTCCCCTTTTGTAAGGTTAATGTGGGGAGAAAGGTTAAACGCCAATTTATTTTTATCGGCCAAAAGATCCGGGGCTGGTTTTGTTTTTGCCTTTGATTGATTATGAAAAAGATCAATGATGTCTGGCAGAAAATAAAGAGTTAACCCAGCAACCAACTGGCCTTTTCGCACCCAAGCTGGCGGCTCCTGAAAGCGCATATACAGACCGGCAATGTCCAGAGCATAACCATGTTTTTGGTTGTCGGCTGGGAAATATTTGCCAGTCTGAACTTTTCGGATGGTGGCGTTGAATATAGATGTCCAGACACACCAGACCCCAAATGTTCTAGAAAGCCCTCTGGCGGTAAAAAAATATTTGGCTGGTGGGCGCCACATAGCGAGCGAGATCGCCCCACCGAGCATTGCGCCACGGTGAGCAAGGTAGAGGGCATGCTTGTTATCCTGATCCACTTTGATACCGAGAGGATAGCTGATGGGTTTTTCACCGGTGAAAGTCAACCCATGAATATAACCTTCGGCTAAAGGCCAGACAGCACCCCAGGAAAAAGCAGTGCCATGCATCCAGCCATTTTCCTCCGAACGATCTTGGGCAAAAAGATTTGCCACTAAAAGGCAAAATAAAACCATGATTTTCTTTTTCATGGCAAACCTCCTTTTATGATAATTGTTATAGTTGTTTATGTTTTTGTTTAATTAATAAAACCACTTTTTGGTGTTTTTGTCAAATGAAATTAGGATCTCCCAAAAAAGATGCTTATTCCTCCTCCATAATATCTTCCCACTTTTGTGAGATTTATATTGGGATGAAAATAAAGAGAAGGTCTCTTCCCGATGGCTAAATAATCTGGGGTTGATTTTATTTTTCATGACAAGCCTCCTGTTAGCTCATATCATGATGATGATAATTCTATTTGATTTTTAATAGGTTAACTACTTTTCCTAATTATTGTCAATTCGGTAAAATAAAAGGGCTGCTGCAAATCTTTTGCAGCAGCCCGGAAGGTCCAGGAAATAAATCCATGAGTCTTCCTATTTGGCTGAAACTTTTTGCAAACGCGGTAACAAGGTGCGCTTTAAAACCCAAAGCAAACACCAGCCTCCCAGCACCGCCAACATATCAACGGAAAAATGTCTTCCATTAACACTCGGTGGATTTGGGTGGCCGCAGTAGGGACCGTTTATGTCCCAGCCACAGCCCACCAAGAGCAAAAGGGCCATGAGAAACAAGGTGATACGAATAATCTTTTTCACTTTTGCGCCTCCTTTGTTATTTTTGTCTCCCAACTGGGAAACATTTTAGTGTAGACCTATTGTAAATATTTGTAAAGAGTGATTATTTGGTGGTGATTTTTGGGCTGTTTTTGATACTTTTAAAAAGAAAATAACAACCCACTAAAAATAATACCATACTCACCCACTGATCTAGGCGCAAACCGGCAAAAAACAGCTGGGGGTCAATGCGTAGAAAGCCAACCAGAAAACGACCAAAGGAATAGAGGATCAAATAAAGAGAAAAAATAGCACCAGGTTGGTAGGGTGGCAGGTTTGTAGAGTGGCAGGGAATTAATAAACGCCGGCGGTGTAAAAAAATAAGCAGAATAAAAATCAAGAAACACCACAAACTCTCATACAAGAATATGGGCTGAAAATATTCAAAATTTTCGTAGCCAGCCAAACGGTTGGTAAAATTAATGGGAATAGCAAAAGGCAAATCAGTCGGTCGGCCGTAAAGCTCCTGATTGAAATAATTGCCAAAGCGGCCGAGCGCCTGCCCCAAAGCGACAAGCGGCGCAAAAATATCTAGGAGTAATAGAAAATTTATTTCTTTAAATTGCCCACGGTGTTTTCGATAATAAAAATAAATAAAAACAGCCCCGCCAATAATGGCGCCGTGAATAGCCAGGCCGCCTTGCCAGATTTTTATAATATCAAAAGGATGAACAAGATAATATGAAAATTCAGAAAATACATGCCAGAGACGGGCGCCCAGAAAGCCAAAAATAATCACATAAAAAGCCAGATCAAAAAACAAATGATCTGACAATTTGTGGCGGCGAAATAACTTTCTTCCCAACCAAGCGCCGATAATTATAGAGATAGAAATCAAAAGGCCATACCAGTGAATCTTGGCAAAACCAAAATCAAAAAGAACAGGAGAAGGGTGAAGTGTATGGAGAAACATGGAAATAAATCAAATGCAAAAAACAAAAATCAGAATTAAGGTTTAATTATTTTAGGAGTGGGTCGATCAGAGCTTCTAGTTGTTCAAGAGGCAAAGCGCCTGGCAGATAGCGGCCGTTCAAAAAGCTGGCCGGTGCGCCATCTACCCCTTTAATAATAGCCTCATTATAATCAGCTTGGATCTTGGCATCATACTTGCCGCTCGACACACAGGCGGAAAAAATATCTTTGTCCAGGCCTAGGCCAACGGCGGCCTCTTCATAAAATTCTGGGCTGAGCTTATCCTGATTTTTATAAAGATCAGTAGCATATTCCCAAAATTTGTTTTGTTCTCCGGCACATTCAGCGGCCGTGGCTGAGGAAACAGAACCGACACTTTGCAAGCTCAGGGGTAAATGCTTCCAAACAATACGCATTTTGTCAGAGCGGTTTTTGATAAATTCTTCTAGGGTGACAAAATATTCCCGACAATAAGGGCAAGTGAAATCGCCAAAAACGACCATGGTTATTTTGGCATCTTTTTTGCCCCAGATATGGTCCGTGTCGCCAATATTAAATGAGACTACTTTATTTTCCTCGGTTGGAGCGGTTGTTTTTTTTGATAATCTCAGATAATGATAAGTGGAAAAAATGGCAACACCCAAAACCAAACCAAAGAGAAAAATAAACCAAGGCGAACGGCTGGAAGACGATTTTTTTTGGGGGGGAGTAATTGATTCTGGTAACATAAATAAAAAATTAATTGATACCTAAAATTTGATTGAGGCGCGCCTTGTCAAAACCAACGATAACCTCTTCGGTACTGTCATCTTTGGCTATGATAGACACTGGCACGCCCATCTGGCCAGATTTTTTTACCATTTCTTCGGCCGCGGCCTCGTCAGTGGCCACATTAATATCTTCAAATTGAATACCCTTGCCCTTGAGATAGTCTTTGAGCATGTGGCAATAGGGGCACATGGGAGTGGAATAGATTTTTATCTGCATATAAATATCTTAATTTTTAATTATAATAATTATAACATTTTTTATAAAAAATAAAACGGGCGGAAATATCCCGCCCGTTTTGGATTAATAAGTCTAGCGTTCTTCCCAGCTCGGAGCTTCATAACAATAAGAGCTGGCGTTGGCGTTGGCGTCCTCATAAGAAGGATCACCATCTTCATTGATAGTCACAATCTTGTAATAATATCTGACCTTGGGGATTATCTCTTTGTCGGGAATAGTACAGCGAGCGGCATTATCAGCACAGACCAGACACTCAGCGCCTCCAGTCGGACAACTGCTCTGATTTTTGGCCATTTCTTTGAATAACTCTGTGGGGTTGGGAGAGGTGCCTTTGTAGATCTGATAAGTATAACCAGAGACGCCACCGACATTGATATGATCCCAGCCAAGCGTGAGCTGGCCACAGATAGAGCTGATGGTAAAATTCTGAACGACACTATCCGTCGTGCCATATCTCGGGCACTGGTTGTTCAGAGTGCCATGGCAAACGGGAGAAACCGTAGAATCATAAATGCCGCCACTCCCCACAACAGCAAAGACATCATAACGATAGGTGGTACCAGGCGTCAGACCGGTATCGGTGAAAGAACAAACGCTGGCGTTGCAAATATCTGCTGCAGGCTCGGTAGAAATAAGGGCCAAGTCGCGATAAATCCGGTATTCGCTGGCAATTTCTTGTTTTTCCCAAGTGAGAGACAACTGCTCCGAACCAAGCGCAGTTATAATATTAAAATCAAATTCTTTCAGCTTGCAATGTCCGGTGCCGTCTGGCTCATAGCCGGCAATACAAGTACAGGTATTGATAGCAGTGTCGCAGCCGGTACCTTCATAACAATCTACCCGATTATAAGGGGCGGCAGTGGGACAATTGGTGTAAGAGGCCTGACAACTTTGATACCCTGACCAAGCAGGGCAATGACAATTGTCTCCACACTTAGAATCTCTAATCTGCTGATAACGATAACCATTGGCATTATTGTCACACTGGGAAGTAGTGCAGGCGGTCGGGGTATAGCAAGCGGGCTCACAGCCAAGAGCGGCACAAGAATAATTGACTGGGTCAAGCCGAACTGTTTGGATTGATTGGTCAGTATTATTGACAGAATCTCTGGCAGTCAGGGTGACGGTGTAATCAGTAATGGGTGAACCGTTTTCTTCGGCGCTGTAGCTGATACACGTTTGCTTCATGTTGCAATATTCAAAGGCCAGCCAGTCGGCAGAGCGTACACCAGCAGAAATGCGGATTTCGTCAAAGGTCATAGCGGCTGAAACTGGGTAGTTCCAACGCCAGGTACCCCAATCAATACTCCCGACGAGAGCCGGGCTGTTGGTGCCACCACCTTCATAAAAAAGAGAACCATTGCGATAAAACTTGACGCGGTTGTTACCAGTATTGTTGAGGGTCAAAACTCCGTGGTACCAAGCATTGCCGTCGTGAGTACCACCAGAATTTCTAACTGAATCAACATTGAAATCGTCGCCACCCTCGTCTTTCCACTCATAAATGTAAGTTGACCCATTGGAATAGCGCCAGCCAATATCCTGACTCCACATGAATTGATTGCCGCTCGCTAGCACACCCTTATACCAGAACTCCCAAGTATAAGGATACTGGCGCAGGGCGGCAACATCGTTGCGTGTAATATTGCTAGCCTGCCAACCAGCCGCCAGAGAGACACCATAACCGATCTGACCAGTAGCGCGGTAGGTCATACCGCCCTCAGAGCTACTATCAATATTATTACTAGTAGAATCCTGGAGACGGCCAGAAGCATCATTTAAATGCCAGACCATTTTGTAATTACTATCCCAGACATTGGCTGGAGATTTATAGGCAGTAGCACCGGTGGTGGTGTTGCCATAATAAAGATAAATATTATCAGTATTGGTACCGTCAACCTGGGGCACCTTGACCCAAGCTAATAATTCTTTGCCCGCGTAATCAAATTTTTCTATTTCATAGTAAAGCTCGGTGGAATTATTGGAATCAAAGAAACGAATATCATCACCATCGCTCTGGACATGAGCCCAAAAACCAGTATCAGTTGAAGTTTGTTTTACAAGAACAGGAAAGTTGGTAAGGGCGGAACGGCCAGAATTATCAAAAGTAATTTTCCGACGATAGACCCAGTTTTCATTGGCCCAATCAGGAGGAGCAGAGGGAGAATATTCATGAACCGGGTATTGATTGCTGCCATTGTAGCTGCCAGTGTTGCAGTTATTAAGACAAAGTGAGTTGGCACCCAAACCGTCACCAAAGTTCCAAGCCCAGCCAGTCACTCCGCCTGTGCCGCCAGTTGATCCATCAATAAAGATAATCACCGAGGTATTGGCGGCGCACCACTGAAAATCGGCGGCGATAGGACCGCTCGGAGGGTCTTCACCATCATCACAAATGGCTGTACTGATGGAACATTGAACTGACGCAGTCTCCTCGGCATCGTGATTTCTAGCTTTGACTGAAGTGGTATAACTCGTAGCACAAACCAAACCACTTTGATTCCAATTAGTGCTGGTAGTCCAATTGGTGTTGCCCGCAGAGTTGGAAGCATAAAATTCACTTTGTCTGCCCCCGGAGATCCAAGACCAACTAATTTCGGTGGATGAGGCAGCACTGCCAGAACAGGAGGCTGGCGGGTCGGCCGAAGTGTAGGCCGAGGCAGTGGCTGAGGCAGGACCAGTGCCACAAGAATTTGCGGCCACTACATAAATAGAATAGGAAGTATCTGAAGTGAGATTGGCACCTGATGCAGAAACTTGAGTCTGGGTATAGGTGGTACCGGAAGTGGTACCAATCAATTGACTAGAAGAATTATAAATACGATATTCGCTCGGGGCATCACCAGAAGAAGGGGCGCTCCACTGCCAAGTGATTGAATTGGTGGTGTTGCTGGTGTGAACCAAATTGGTCGGTTGGCCGGGAGCAATAGTACAGGCGGGGGTGGAAATATTCATGGTGACTCTGACCGGATTGCCAGTGGAACCACAGGATACATTGTTTTCTAGGGTACAGTTGTCGACCTCATCTCTAACATGAATGCCATACCAATAGTCACCAGTGTCCGAGATCGTGGTATCATCTCTGCCAATAGTAGCGTTGTCTTCATTATAATCAGCCCAAATCTGGCTCCAGCCACAACCAGTCATGGTAGTACCATTACAATTAGTGGCATTGTAGTTGGCGCGCCAGAGTTGGATATTGTCAAAGCCGCCACAACCAACATCACTAGTGGTCCACTTGACAGTTGGTTTTTCACCACTAGAGGAAATAGTCGCGGTACCACCAGCGCTGGCGCCTTCAACAGTAAAAGTATTGATGGTGGGACGAGTTTTATCAACATTGAAATACCCATCAGAACAGATAAGGGAGCTCCAATTGCCCAAATTGTCTTTGCCCCGAGCACAATATTTCCAAGCGCCGGTGGTCACCACTTCATTAATATTGGCAATGCAAGGCGTGGAGCCGCTACAAACAAATGGGGAATTATTACTATCAGTGGTGCCGGGGTCACAGGTCGGGTTGGTACAATTATTCCAGCGGCCATAAGTCACACCGTCAGCATCATCAATGGTGATTTGTGGGGTTGGATCACTTTGGCTACAAGCCTGTGAGCCAGGATTGACAGTGATGGTTGTACCATTGGCTGGGCAGGCAGACGATGTGCCATTGACAGAACTACTATAAGTATAAGTATTACCAAGAGAATCACGAACTTTTATCTGATTGGCGTTGATCGTGTAGCTCGTGCCATCATAAGTTTTGTAATTGGCAGCTTGCCAGGTAGCACCACCGTCAAAAGAATAAGCGCTAGCGGCTAAACCAGCACAACCGGTATCAGCGGCACCATTGACTGTAAAGGTAATTTTTTCACATTGGGGTGAGCTGGCGGTGACAGAAGTAATGCCTGGGACAGTAGCATCCACAGAGAGCGGGCCTTGAGCTGCACTATAGGTCGTAGCACAGGCATTGGAATTTCTAAAACAGACATAATCTGAGTGGGTGGTACTGACCGTGACTGATGAACCAGCGACATAACTATCGGAAGAATTACAAACCGCATCAGCGCTATAGGCGTATTCGGGATTTGTGCCATTGGTCCAACTGGCAGTTATGGTATCAGAAGTAATGCAAGAGCCGCTGGCACCGTCGGTAATGGTGGCTGCGGGCGTACCGGCAGTGGTGCCAAAATGCCAGACAGGTCCGGTAACAGAAGCGTCGCCATCAGAAGCGGAAACTTTCCAGCCGATAGTCACACCGGGGTTGAAACCAGCACCAGTGTAGGAAGTATTATTAGTAGTCCCAATCACAGCAGTAGGATTGCAACCAACGCCCTGACAGCCATAAATAGTATAAGTGACCGTATCACCTACGTCTGGGTCTCCCCCACTCCAACTGATAGTGGTATTGGTGGCCACGCAAGTAGCGCCATCAGACGGTGAGGGGTTGCTCGGGGTATTGGGCGCTTGATCTACGCGGAAAGTAAATGGACCATCGGAAGAAATCTTTTGGTTGGGACCATCAGAAGCAACCACGTTCCAGCGGCAGTAATCACCCAGAGTCAAGCCAGAAAGACTATAAGAGGTGCCGGAAACAGAGGTGTTTGGAGTGCCAGGTAAGGTGCAACCAGCTGTAGTAGAACAACAGTAATAGACATTATAGGTAATGGCCTGGCCCTCGGGATCGCTCGAAGCACCCCAGGTCAGAGTCGGATTTTGAGAAACCATGGTGGAGTTATTGGCGGGAGAGACAAGATTGAAAGCGGTGGGTGACTGATTAGCAGTTAGGGTGTGCCAGACTGTGTCGCTCTGACAATTTAATAAGGAGTTCCCCCAAGGGTTGTCATTACTGAAACGAGCGGTGACTTGTATGCCGCGCTTGCTACCGGGACTTAAACTCGTGATAGTATAGCTGTTTGTTGATACTGTGGCATAATGATCAAAAGGCAAAATTGGATCATCATTCCAAACTATAACCAAATAATCTGTTGCGCCGCTTGGGGCAGTCCAATTCCAGGTGATAGAAGTGCCAACTGCGTTTTGGCTGGGAGTTAAATTATCAACAGTATCAATATAGTCTGCCCAGTCACCGGCTGGACCGGTTTTGGTGCTCTCGCCAACACCATTGTATGAACTTACCCAATAATAGTATTTGGTACCAGAAACTGTATTGGTGTCGTTATATTGAGTGGTGCCAGCCCCAAGGGTGACTGGCAAGCGATCAGCCGAACTCGGTGCGCTGGTGTCGGTCCTGCGATAAAGGTAAAAACCAGTTTCGTTGCTGGAGTTGTCAGCCCACTTAATATTCATGTTTTGGCTGCCCACATCACAAGAAGTAGAGACAACTTCAAGATTGCTCGGGGCAGTCGGAGCGACAGGGCAGGAAGAGACGCAAGTGCCGGTTGATTCATTATAGTAGCTGGCAGTACTCGGACAACAGGCAGCATTGGCGGTACCAGAACAGTTGGGAACAGATTTCTCGTTGGTGTCATCACCACAGCAGAAACCATTTTCGCCATTATCATAATCGCTGCAAACACTGTCAGGGCCCGCTGATTTACAATAATTACTATTATTAAACCAGGTCGATTTACAAAAAGTACCAGCATAATTTTCCATTCCTTCAAAGCTGCCATTAAAATCTTGATCATACCACTTAGAACCGTTACCAAGATCACCAGCCACCTCTTGGTCCGTAGATATATCAGATGTGTTTATTTGTTCACCATTATAATAACCAACATTGTTGTAACAGATATTTAAGCCAAGCCACAAACATAAGCCCGGCGGACAAGGCAATGTTTGATAGGTGCAACACTCAAATTGATTGAAAGCCGTCCCATTATAACACAGGGCACCCGCGGAAGCATAACATTTAGGCTCTGGCTCACCACAGGTATTGCAGCACCACCCCTTCTGGGCTGCTTTTGTCGATGCTGCTGGTAAAATAAAAAAAGCCGTTATAAAAAATAGGGTTATAATAAAAACCTTTGTAAAAGAAATGTTTTTCATAAATTATAAATATATGAATTATACTTACATTATAGCATAAATTTAAGAAAAATAAAAAGGCCGGCAAGTTGTTTTAATAACTCAACTTGTCGGCCTAGATTTCCTCCTGAAGAACAGGTAAGATGATCCCTACTTCATCAGCGTCATTTTTTTTGTTGCAATGTAATCACCCGCTTGCATCCGGCAGAGATACACACCACTCGGAACATTGGTCGCGTTCCAGGTGATGGTGTGATTACCGGCATGTTGATCGGTATCGATCAACGTCTCGACCAGCTCTCCTCGCATGTTGTAGACCGCGAGGCTAACTCGGCACTTCTTGGCCAGGGTGTAGGTGATATTGGTTGAAGGGTTGAAGGGATTGGGATAGTTGGGAAACAGCAGATAACGAGCGGGCGGTATAAAGAACCAACCACCGGCAGTAGTGCAACTATTGCCAATGGTTATTCCTATCCAGTAGTTGCCCGGACGCAAATCGTCAACAACCACTGCCCCAGTATCAAGGAAGCTAGTTCTAAAAATAACAGAGTCTCCGCCGCTAGTTTCAATGATACAAATGTTTATCGGGGTAGTGGGGGTGGTTAGGTCCCACGTCGCCTTTACCCCTTTGTCGAGAATTTGAAGAATAAGATTCTCCACCCGTCCGATATAAATAGGTTGGGGTTTTTCTCGAGCGGCGCTCGATCCCCAGAACATCAGGGAGAACACTAGTGCGGCGAAAAAAAATCTTGCGGATTTCATGGTAGAAACCCTCCTCATTTAATGAACAATATCGATTAAATTGTTAACTATTTGTTTTAGGAATTCTACTAAAATTACCAGTTTTTTGGTTTTTGTCAATAGCAATATATACTGCTGGCAAAAAACAAAAAAACAGCCCTAAAAATTGGCTGTTTTATTGGTTTTAGCTGATTTTTGATTAACAAAAAATATGGGGCAAAGGTAAGCGGTTAATTTTTGCTCTATATTGATAAATTGCCCGGATTGGGGACTTGTGATAACCATAAGAAATTGAGTCTGTATTAAACTGAACCAGATTTGAACGGGTAATAGAATCCCGCATGTATAGGTTGCCTTGGGGGCCCACTCACGCGAGATCCTAGATCTACTCGTTATAAAAAGGCTCAGAATAATAAAACTTATTTCTTGGGGACAAAGATATTATACCAAAAAACAAGGAAAAGACAAATAAAAAAGGACCCAGCTCACAATAGCTTTGGAGCTAGGCCCTGTTGATTTGCCTCCTTCTGGAGTTATTTAACATAAAGTATTTTTTTAATTTGTGTTTGGTGGCCAGCTGACAGGCGGCAGAAATAGGTCCCACTTGAGAGACTTTTCGGCTGCCAGAAAATGGAATACTGGCCAGCTGGCTTTTCAGTATCAATCAACCTACCCACTTCCCTACCCTGTAAGTCATAGATGATCAACACAACGTACACTGGCTCTGGCAAGTCATAGCTGATCGTGGTCCCGGGATTGAAAGGATTGGGATAAGGGGGGTGAAGGGTGAAGCTACTAACTTTGAGACTACTACTATCAATGGCTGTGATAATAGGGTTGGGGTCGCTTGGCGGCGAAGTGGGCAAGGTGGCTTCTTTGTCCAAGGACCAGAAAAGAGCATCGAGACAGCTGCCGTCTTCCCTGTTCCTAATAGTCAGAGTGTGTGTACCGGCAGTAAGATGAATAACCACCCGGCTCTGTTCCACCTGATAAGTAGTGCACAGCGGTCGCCATTGCCAAAGATTGTCTTTGTTCAAAAACCAGAGGTATTCTGCGCCAGCGTCAATCTGGAACCAGAGAGAATTGGAGACATCACTCGGGCCAAGAGTACGGCCAAAAAAATAGTAGTCGCCGGCAGTGCTCGTGGTCAGAGAAAAAACAACCGAACCAAGATTGTCTTTGGCGCTGTTATTTTCTGGCACATAAACATAGTAGCTGCCGCAAGCGTGTCCATCGCGACCCTTGATCATGGGAGGAAAGATGGTCCCGTTTTCTGCTTCCAGATAACCATTAACATTTTGATTACCACCCGGTGGTTCTTTTTTGGTAAGGGTGATAAGCATCTGTTTATCACCACCATTGGAGTGAATGGTAATATTGCCAGTGTGTGTGCCGTAACCAACCACAGAGTAGTCAACGGTAATGGTAATATCAGCAGTGCCTTTGCCGACGGTGGGCGCACAACTCAACCAGTTACTATCATCACTCACTTGCCACTCTAGGGTGCCAGTACCAGTATTACTAATACGAAAAGTGGCACTGGTTCTTGTTTCAAAACCAAAACCTTCTGGAGAGACAGAGAGTACTGGGATGGCCGAAGGCGGCGGATCTGGATCGGGCGGAGGATTGACTACAGGCAGGCTATAGACAACTTCCAGATACGGCCTTTTATCTTGTTCTGACCATTCGGACATATAGGCGCGGAGACCGCAGGAATTGAGATCCCGGGTAGAGCCGTTTAGTCTGGGTTCTTTATCATTCAAATCCGAGCCGAGCCGGATGGCCAGTTTGGTATCACCTTGAGTATTGACGTTCGCCAGGCCAAGGGTGCTCAGTGTGAATTTGGTATAACCGGAATAAGTGACTCTGCTGATGGCGATATCAGCAAACGAGACTGTCCCGATGCGACTATAGTCAGCGGCTGACAAGGAGGCCAGATCGGACTGCGAAGCGGCAACAATATGATAAGAATCATCGCTCAAACCATCTCTTTGGGCAAAGTAGATATTCAGGGCGACTGAGACGATTTTGGCATCATCAGGCAGGTCGATGGTGTTAAAGCCGAGAAATCCTCGACAGATTTTCCACTTACCAGCCTCCCATTCAGTTCTACCAAAGCCGTCAGCGATTTGTTGAGCGTAGGGGGGATTGGAATAACCGATTGTCTGATTGTGGGCAGTCTCCCATTCAGCCCAATTGCTGGCAATATAGCCATCACCGGAAGCAGAATAATATTGCCGGGTGAGGCAATTGCCTTTATACATTTTAACCGTGATGGTATCTCGGCCGCCATTGGAATTCAGATAAATATACCCGGTATAATCGCCATCTGGCAGACCACTTCGATTGACATAGGCAGTATCAACACAATTGCTGTGGGGAGAGTGATAGCCGAGCTCGGTATATTTGACCGTCAGCCAAGGGGCGCTGGTAGAGACAGTACAATCCAACATCCCAGAACCAGCATCGCTAATCTCAAATACCTTTTTGACCTGATCAAAACTGAAATCAAGAATACCATTGGCTGGTCTAGACACGTGAAGAATGGAGATATTAGGAGTAGGATCTGGGTCGGGCGTTGGATCCGGATCAGGTGTGGGGTCAGGATCAGGCGTTGGATCAGGATTCGGATTGGGATCAGGAGTAGGCGGATTATCCGGAGACCAGAGCTGGTCATTACCTTCCCAAACATAGTGAGCCAGAGATTGAACCATCTGTTTTTGATTGTTGACTATCTTGAAGATACAAAAGACATGATTACCAGCATCAACCAGCCATTCATATTGGCCATTCTTGGGAGTGGTAGTGGGGAAAGACACTATATTATCATTACTGAAATATTCACCCAAATAAAACCCACTTGGCAAACTAGCGACTGGGTAGGAAAAAACACCAACCGGATAATTGGCCACCAGATTTAACCTGGCATTGTAAATAATGGTTTTTTGGGTGAGATCGGTTTTGATAAATTTCTGCAGGATAACACTGTCGCCAGACTGACCACAAGCGCTGCCATAATAGGTATAAGTGGTTTCATTGATATACGGCACACCCCATCTGGTATAACCACCGTTGGCGTAGATGAATTGCAGGATTTTATTGAAGACAACTTTGGTGCTACTGATCTGGGCATTCCAGACAAACTGGCACCAGATACTGCCCTTTAAAAAATCCTGGACATAGGCGCCATAGGATAGGTGGACATATTTGCCGCCACCATTGTCCCAAACTAGGCCAAAGGTACTCTCGCCACCGTTAGTGGAATAGAAACTGCGGAAGCTGGGGGTGATGGTCGGATCTTCTTGGTTGTTTGGAAAAAGGCCGACAGGGTTGGGGGTTGAATGAGAGTTAACAAAATCAGAAGGGTTATAAAAATCATTGGTTGTTGCCGCCCTTCCTTCATAGAGATCTTTATAAGCTCCCTTCCTAATACCAAAATGAAGATGTGGTCCTCCAATTCCATTTTCATCATCCCATCCAACATAACCCACGGCTTCTCCCTTGTTAACAGCCCTAACACCAATTAGTGGATAACCCGCTCTTTCTGATAAGTGCCCATAAATTGAACAGACCTTTTCGTTATTCGGCAAAGTGTGTTCAATAACTATTACTTGTTCATATCCTTGGGCGTCTGTTTTAACAATCTTTACAAGGCCATTCGCGGTGGAATAAACTGGAGTGCCCGGATTTAATATAATATCTTCTCCTGTATGAACTCCCGTTCCACCGTTAGGATCACCAAAGTAATAACCATTAACCTGGTAGTTACTCACTGGAAACTGGAAACTACTAGCGGCGTCTTGTCCTAATATAAAATTGGACGACAAAAAGACACCAACAATGAATAATAAAAATTTTTTCATTGCAGAACTCCTTTCCTGTCTTACTTCTGGTAATTTCTATTATTTAATTTATTCAATTTTTAATGTGCTGTTTTATTTTAATTTGTATTTTAGTTTTTATTTAAATCTAATTGTTGATACAATCTTGTCAAATAAATTTATGGAATTATTATTCTCTACCTCAATGTCTTTATTATCATTTTGATTACACAACTCCTCTAGATAAAAACTATATAAAATATTATTTTTGTAGAAAAGAGCATATCTCATATAACACCTAAAGGGGTCTTCGTTTTTCCTATTGTCTAGTGTGGCTAATGTAACATCATAATTATTAATCTTTGTTTCTTGATATGTTCCTGGCCATTTACCGCTATATCCCGCCCATTTATTATCAAGCCATTGCTTGGCACTTAATTGCTCTTCGGTCTTATAAACTCCAAATAAAAAATATTTTTTATTATATTTATTAAACTCTATATATAACAAGGCCTTGTCATTAGGGTTATTTTCTTTTTTTGTTAAATCCTCCGGATACTTAAACTCAAACCCATACTCCTCATTTCTATAGATTTTCCAATCACTTGTGTCAATCGCAACCGGAGTACTGGTTGTGGGCTGGTTATTGTCCCAGATAAAGTCCAACTTACTATCTAACCCAGCGACAATGGCGACAACCAAAAGAGCAAGGAGGGCGAGAGCCACCATGATGATGGGGGTGTATTTTTTGGGCAGGTGTTTTTTGAACATATATTTTGTTTAGTTGGTTAATTTATATATTTATTATACCTTGGGAAAACAAAAAACAACAGGTTATACTGCTGTTTTTTGAAGGCAAAAAAGACACTGCTCTGAAGCCCAGAGCCTGAATAATCAAGTCTTCAAACTGGGCTTTGTTCCGATGCATATAATCTAGCTTTCAAATCATCCTATAAAAAACCAAAAGGTGTCAAGATCGTCTGGGTTAGTTGTTTTTAGTGGTCTTTCTCCTTTCTAAAAACTAGGTAAGAATAAACAATCGTCCCAAAAACCATAAGAGCCAAAATGGCGATCATGGCCGGCCAAAAAAAGCTGGGGTAAAAACCACAGACAGCCATGAGCACGCCACAAAACATAAAAATCCGGCTAGCAAAGTGATGTGTTTTTTGCCAGACGCTTTCCGAGCTCAAGGTCCAGGGGGTGCGGATACCCAAAAACCAATTTTGTTTGACATGGTTTAGGAAATAGCCAATGACCACAAACAAAACACCAATACCAATGGGAATAATGGTCCCAACGGGTATTTTATAACCAAGACCATTTAGACCAACAACAAAATAGATAAGAGATAAAAACACCACCAAGGCGCCTTTTATCACATGATAGGCGGTCCTGAAATTTTCATAATTACCACGGCGCGGATCAAGTGACGGCAAGCCGATCATCAAAAGATATATAGCGAGATTTAACGCGGGGAAAAAGAAAGCGCTAAAGCCCCGACTGGACCAGCCATCTACCTCACCGCTGATATTCCAGTGGGTAGCCACGCGCTCCGGAAAATGAGAATAAAAATAAACACTCAAAATCAGACCAACAACAATAAAAAATATGGGTACAATTTCGGTTTTGATGTTTGGAGCAAGGGGGTTTTTCATAAAAATAATGCTAATTTTTAGATATACAATTATTGTTCATCATTCTCTTCTCTTAGAAAAAAGAAGAAGTTATTATTAGCCGGCTGGTTTAGCATTATATTTGCTAAAAAATCGACTAGCTGTCCTCTGTTCTTTTTTTCAAAACCATTTTCATTCATTGGATCAATTAAAATATAATTATCAGCATCTAGTTTCCAGATGCTTCTAGAGTGGTAGCCAAGACCTGTCGTGCACAATCCAGACTGATAGGTGTCTAAATATTCTAGAATACCGTTTTCTATATTATTTTCGACTTGCCCCCTGGTTAGATTATCCGTGCGAACAGTAACAATGTCCTCTTGCTTGGGCCTTGAGCCCAAAACAAGGGAAAATAGTCTGACTACGTCGGTATAGCTTAAGGGCTGGTCATCATTCAATATGTCTCCGGGGTCTTCTCCAGATTGTCTCCTCTTCTCTATAACTAAGTCTCTTAATTCGCGGGGCGACATGATTATCTTACCCTCATGCATAATGCTGTATGTATTTAAAAAATTAATTAGCACACAATCACCTGGCCTTGTTTGGTGTATCATCTCTATTTCCATGTCTCCAATTATATGTTTGCGTATTCGGTTGAGGGGCGGGTAATAATCTTGTCCAAAATGCTCACTGCCCATATTGATGGCTAATTAATTATTTTTGAGATTGTTCGAAGTGGTGGGCTAGCCGCAGGACTGTTTTTTCATCAAACCACTTGCCAATAATTTGGAGCCCAACTGGCAAGCCATCGGATAGACCAGTGGGAACAGAAATGGTGGGTACGCCGGCCAAGCTCATAGGGATGGTGAATAAGTCGGCCAAATACATTTGCAGTGGGTCGGCGCTCCTCTCCCCTAATTTAAAAGCAATAGTGGGTGAAGTCGGAGCAAGAATCAGGTCAACACTCTCAAAAGCTTTTTCAAAATCTTTTTTGATCAGAGCGCGTACAGCACAGGCTTTTTTGTAATAAGCATCATAATAGCCGTGAGATAAAGCAAAGGTACCAAGGATGATGCGACGCTTGGCCTCAGCGCCTAGACCGGCGCCTCTAGTTTTCAGATAGGTGTCCAATAAATCTTTGCCTGGCGTCGATAGTCCATATTTCACTCCGTCATAGCGCGCCAGATTGGAAGAAACCTCTGAGGGCATAATGAGATAATAGCAAGCCAGGGCATAATCGGGTGGTGTCAATTTAACAGGCACGACTTTGGAGCCGACCAATTCTTCTATTTTTTTGACAGCAGAAAGAATGACTTCTTTTACTTGTGGAGCAACGCCTTCGGTCTCAAAATATTCCTCTGGCAAGCCAATCCTAAGGCCAGCAGCCGGCTTTTTTATTTCTTCATAATAATTATCCAGGGGTTCATTGGCCGTGGTCGAATCATAATCGTCACGTCCGGCAATCGTTTGTAAAACCAAAGCGGCGTCGGCGACTGTTTTGGTAAAATGGCTAATAGTATCCAAAGAAGAGGCCATGGCGATCACACCATAACGTGAAGTGCGTCCATAGGTAGGCTTTAAGCCAACAACGCCGCAAAAAGAAGCGGGCTGGCGGACAGAACCGCCGGTGTCTGTACCAAGAGCATAGACAACCTCATCTGCGGCCACGGCTGCAGCTGAACCACCAGAAGATCCGCCGGGTACGCGCGTCTCATCGTGCGGATTTTGGGTGGGAAAGAAAGCTGAATTTTCAGTAGAAGCGCCCATGGCGAATTCGTCCAAATTGGTCTTGCCGACTAATACTGCTCCTGTTTTTTTTAGTCTTTCGGTGGTGGTGGATTCAAAGGGCGGAACATATTTTTCCAAAATTTTGGAACTGGCAGTAGTAAGCAAACCTTCGGTGCAAAAAATATCTTTGGCGGCATAAGGAATACCAGCCAAAGGATGCAATTCATCGCCGCGTGCAAGCGACTCGTCAATTTTTTCAGCAGTAGATAGTGCATGATCGGGGAAAATATTGACAAAAGCCTTGAGGCGATGGTCAATACTGCCAATCTGGTCAAGGCAATTTTTAACCAAATCAACAGAACTGAATTCCTTATTCTTCAGGCCAAGATGCGCTTGTTCGATTGTCAGTTTACTTAAATCACTCATAATATTTTTTTGACTCTGATGTGCCGACCGGTTTTATCAGGAGCATTATTAATAATCTTTTTATCTATATCCCCTGTCGGCTCTTTGGGATCGTCGTGGCGAAAAACATTGTGTAATTTAACAGTCTGGCCGGTTGGCTCGACGCCAGTGGTGTCCAATTCTTGTAATTTTCTAAAATAATCCAAAATGCCAGCCAACTGGGCGGTATAAAGCTCCTTTTCTTCGGCGGTTAATTCCAGCCGGGCTAGATTGGCTAGATGTTCAATTTGGTGGATGTCTAAGGACATAAAAAATAAAAATATAAGAATAAAGACAATTTGATTTTAGCATTTTTCAGCTTTTTGGCAAACTATTGACAGACTTTGGCCATATCTGTAAGATGAGGAAAATTGAAGAAGGGGGGAAGTTCTGAGCTCTGGGTAGGCTAAGGTTAATTCCTACCCTATCCAATAGAGCATGCGGAACTGCGCTTCTGAAAATGAAGTGTGCCGTGCCCCCCTTCTTCTTTAAATTTAACGCGGGGTGAAGTTTGTCCTGTGGGACTCGCATAGCTCAATCGGCAGAGCGTGGGGCTCATAATCCCAGGGTTCTTGGTTCGAGTCCAAGGGCGAGTTCAAAGGAGGACTGCCACTATAGCTCAATGGTAGAGCGCTGTGCCTGTACACATGGCTCGGAGGTTTCCGGTTCAAGTCCGGGTAGTGGCACCAAATTAAAAAGCCCAATCTCTAAAATTAAATTAGATTGGGCTTTTTCTTTTTGTCTAAAGTTATTTAATTAAATTGAGAAAATCTTTTTCTGTTAAAACTTTAACACTCAGCTTTTCCGCTTTATCTAGTTTGGAGCCGGGATTGGCGCCGGCAACAACATAGCTGGTTTGTCTGGAGACTGATTCAGAGGTGTCACCACCTAGAGTACGAATTTTTTCCTTGGCTTCATCACGACTCATAGAATCAAGGGTGCCAGTCAAAACAAAGATCTGACCCTGCAGTCTGCCGCCAGAGCGGACAATACTTTTTTCCGGTCGGACGCCATGGCCCAAAAGATGGTCAATAAATTTTTGATTGTGTTTGTCCTGAAACCAGCTAAAAATACTTTCCGCCACTACCGGGCCGACCTCTGGCACAGCGATTAACTCTTCTTGGGTAGCTGATTGCAATTTTTCCAAAGTAGGGAAATGCGCTGATAGATCCAGAGCGGTTTTTTCACCGACATTTCTGATACCCAGAGCAAAAATAAATTTGGGCCAGGCGACGTGTTTGGCTTTTTCAATAGAGGCGATGAGATTTTTGGCAGACTTTTCAGCAAAGCGTTCTAGTGGCCAAAGGTCATCTTGGGTCAGGGTAAAAATGTCAGCCGCATCCTTGATCAACCCAACATCCAAAAGCTGATCAATGATTTTGGGGCCGAGCCCGTCAATATCAAAAGCAGCTCGGGAAACAAAATGATAAATTTTTTCTCTTTGCTGAGCATAGCAATTCTTATTACTGCAACGATAAGCCACTTCCCCCTCTGACCGAGCAACTGGCGAGTCACAAACTGGACAATTTTTGGGCATGCGGAATTCTTTTTCCCGGCCGGTGCGCATCTTCTCTAATACCTTTACAATATCAGGGATGACATCTCCGGCTTTTTGGACGACAACTGTGTCCCCTATTTTAACACCCAATCGTTTTATTTCATCTTCGTTGTGGAGGGTGGCACGCGAGACAGTGGAGCCAGCCACCAAAACTGGCTTGAGGTGAGCCACGGGGGTCAAAACCCCAGTGCGACCAACTTGGATCTGGATATCTTCTACAATAGTAGTAGCCTCTTCGGCGGCAAATTTATAGGCCGCAGCCCAGCGCACGCATTTGGCTGTACGCCCGAGACGATTTTGAAAGTCGAGATCATTTACTTTGATAACGACGCCATCAATCTGGAAACCAAGAGAATCTCGCAACTTCTCGGCCTGCTCCAAAAATTTTTTAACAGTATTAATATTTTTGAAATGGGAAAAATGGTGCTCCACCCGAAAACCAAGCGAACGCAAAAATTCCAAGGTACCAAACTGGGTAGTGATTTTTTTGCCAGGCAAGTCACCAAGGGGTGTAAAGACAGAATAAAAAAATGCCTGAAGATCGCGCTTGGCCGCGATGCCGGGATCGAGCTGGCGCACAGTGCCGGCAGCGGCATTGCGCGGATTGGCAAAGGGTTCTTCTTTTTGCTTTAGGGCTATTTTATTTAAAGATTCAAAACTTTTGATCGGCATATAGATCTCGCCGCCGACTTCAATATCTATGGGTTGCTTTAGTTTTAGAGGGACACTTTCTACGGTTTTGACGGTGTGGGTGACATCTTCACCGATAATACCGTCACCCCGAGTAATGGCTTTTTCAAATAATCCCTTTTTATAAATAAAGGTCATATTGAGACCATCGATTTTGAGCTCGGCCGTGTATTCAATGTCTGTGTTGGGCGATAAATCCAAAAACCGCTTGACCCGGGTATCAAACTCTAAGAGTTCATCAAAAGAAAAAACATCATCCAGAGAATATTTGGGGATCTGGTGTCTGATTTTGGCAAACCTACCCAAGGCCCTGCCACCAATACGCTGGGTCGGCGAATCGGGCGTGATAAATTCGGGGTACTGATCTTCTAGGGATTTTAATTCACGCTTCAGGGAGTCGCGTACAGCATCGGAAACAGTCGGAGCATCCAAGACAAAATAGGCATAATCAATGTCTGCCATTTGGGCCTTTATTTTTTCTATTCTTTCCTTGGCTTGTTTTTTATCCATAGTCTTATTATATCAAAACCCCCTCTGTTTGAAAGAGGGGGTATAAAAATTTGCGTCTAATAAATATTGTCCTTGGTGGCCCAGTGCAAACCCGGTTCCATGCCGCCTAATTTACCTTCAAAATAAAAATAAATAACATAGCTGTCGGCCGAATAAAGAGTATAACCATAATCACACGGTGAGCTGGATGTATCCGTACAAGGGCTTTCGGTCTGGCTAACCATCTTGGGGTCCCGGGGCACAATCGGCATATAAAAAGGAGTTTCTGGCGGGCCAGCGGCCCAGCCACGGCCATCAAGAGTGGAACGCGAGGTAACACCAAGGGCTACGCCGTCGCCCGCGGGATAAGATTGCTTGTCCGTGCTATAAAGCTGGAGCGCTGAACGGAGCTGGTTGATATCAGACATTCTTTTTGTGTCGCGCGATTCTCTTTTGGCACGATCCAAAGAGATCATAGTGATATTGGCCATCAGGGCAAAGATAGCAATAACCACTAGGAGCTCAATCAAAGTAAAACCTTTTTTATTTAACATATAAATAATAAAGAGGTGTTGATAACTTCTTGACACTTATATTATAACACAAAAATGCTAAACAATAGAAGCGGTTATTTTCTCTTTAATAAAAACGTCAAAATCGGTGGGGTCAAAAGGGTGGTCAAAATTACCATAATAACAATGGCAGAAAAAATCTGATCGGTGACCACGCCAAGGCTCTTGCCCATCATGGCGAAGATGAGCCCCACCTCACCCCTTGGCACCATACCAAAACCCACAATTTTTTTATCCACCTTTCCGGCCACAAGCCCGGAAACTATTTTACCCACGAAAGCAGCCAGGGTAATACCCAGCGCGAGCAGTAAAATTGGTATGTTGAAAAGAGTGGAAAGGTCTACCTCAAAGCCGGTCATCACAAAAAATATCGGGACGAGGAAATAGGCCAGCGGCTCTATCAGGTCTTCGATATGGCGGTGGGTGTGATGAGCCAAGAGTTCAGAGACTTTTTCTTTGAGGGGCGTGCCGGCTTTGGAAAAGGCCTCCTCAATATCCGAAACCGCCTGCGGGGCTTTGAATTTTTTGAAATGAACCGGGTCCAAAACAAGACCAGCAGCAAAAGCGCCGACAATCGGAGCCAGCCCTATTTTATAAGCCAGAAATGAGAAAATCAAACCAAAAGAAATAGCCATGGTAAATTTCATGCCGGTACCAGAGTGAATCTTGGAAAAAATACGGCCGAGCCAAGGCGCGATGAGCTGCCCCACAATAATAGAGCCGGCTAAAAACAAAATAGCTTTGGCAGTAATCCAGGTGATAGCACCAAAACTAACAGCACCGACAGTTACAATAGCAGAAACCACAGCAAGAATAATAAGGCCTATAACATCATCTATAACAGCAGCACCCAAAACAATTTGGGCCTCAGATGTTTTTAGCTTGCCTAGATCCTTGAAGACTCTGGCAGTAATGCCGACGGAAGTAGCGGTCAGGGTCGCACCCAAAAACAAATAGGCATTGAAACTCAGGCCTGGTAAAAGCCAAGGACCAACCAAATAAGTACCGAGAACAAATGGAACAATCACACCAACGGTGGCGACAATAAGAGCCCGTAAACCAACTTTTTTCATCTGGCTAATATTGGACTCAAGGCCAATTTGGAACAATAAGATAACAACTCCGAGCTCGGATAAAAATTTTATAATATAATCACTACGTAATGGCTCAAAAATATGAACGCCAACAAGGGCGAGATTGCCCAAAAGAACACCAATGACCAGTTCACCCAGAACTGCAGGCTGACCAAATCTTTCTACTAGTCCAGAAACTTTAGCCGCAATTAAAATAACTGCGATCCATAGAAAGGTGGGGGCGGGATTGATGTGGACCGAGGACTCCGATGAACCGGAAGCAAACGCGGCTGATCCGAAAACTAAAAATAACAAAAAAAAGAGCAAGATTTTGCTTTTTGATTTTAAGAACATAGAAGTATTGCTTGTTTATCTTATTAATTAATAAAAACCTTTGCTTTATTTTAACATACCTGTCAAAAGTGACAAGATGGCTAAAATATGAAATAATAAAAACAGTTAACAATTAGATTTTTTAAATAAATTTTATGAAAAAAAGGGCTTTTTTTTGTGTTTTAATTTTGGCTTTTTTGTTTTTGGCCGGAACGGTCCGGGCGGAGATAAAGTTTAGCAATGTTAATGTTTATGCTATAAAAAACGGTACGGCCAAAATCAGCTGGGACACTTTTGGCGAACCGACCAAGGCTTTTGTTTATTATGGTACCAGCGCTGACAAACTCGACAAAACTATTGAATATGGGGTTTATGATTTTAGCCATGAAAGCACTATTTATGGACTGGAAAAAGATATTACTTATTATTACAAAATAGTGGCAATAAACCAAGCAGGAGAAGCTAAAGAATTATTTTTACAGACATTCTCCACCAAAGACATGCCGGATACGATTGCGCCGGAATTTGTATCCACCAATGTCATCCAGACTACCAGGGACGCTGCGGCTATTTTTTGGGAAACAAACGAGGAAACAAGGGCGGAGATAAAGTTTAGCCCCGATCTCAATAATCTTAATAGAGGCGCCGGCGATGGTGAATTTAAGAAGAGACACGATATTTTGATTCAAGACTTGGATGCTGACCAGAAATATTATTTTAAAATAATAGCCGAGGACCGGGGTGGGAACAAAATATCAGAGGTGGTTAGCGCCAGAACCGGCATTTATATTAGTAATAAAAACGATTTGATAATAGACAATATAAAACCAATAGATTTTGACCCGACAATGATTTTTTCCAGAGAGGCAATGCTCAGCTGGAAAACCAATATGATCGCCAGATGCAAAATACGCTATGGTACCAAAACCAATGAACACAATAAAGAGTTGGAAGCGAACAACAAAGAACGACTTCTGGACCACGCTATTACTATCACCGGGCTAGAACCGTCAACGACATATTATTATAAACTGGAATGTTATGACAGTTTTTATGGTAAAAGAAAAGAAACAAAAGAATACACCTTTACGACATTGAACCCCAGTCTGGTAATCCCAAAGCCGCAGGTGCCACCAGAACCATACAAGGACACGGATGGTGATACGCTGTCTGATACTTATGAAAAAGAAATTGGCACCAACCCAAACAAAAAAGACACGGATGGTGACAGCTACAATGATGATGTGGAAATAAAATACGGTTATGACCCCCTGATCCCCGGCAGCACTAGATTGAGGATAGATTATTATATGAAACCAAAATTCCTCATCAGCAAAGAGGCAATTAAAGAAAAAGAACTGAGAGCGCTAATAAAAATAAGGCTGGGTAATGTAAAAATAAGTACAAAAAATTGGCGCACGCTTTTGAATGCTTATGTTTATGGCAACTACCCAGCAGAAGCGATTATCCGAGCGATTCAGCTAGGCGGCAGAACAGTACACCCGACAATTGGTTGGGAGAGCTGGCAGAAGACCAGTCAATATAAAGAGTATATGAATAAATAATATGACATTAATCATAATTTTATCTTCAACAATAATAATCAGCCTGATTTCTGTTTTGGGAATTTTTTTATTCTACAAAACTGGTTTATATAAAAAAATAATCGGACTGATCAGCCTGGCCGCTGGGGTGCTTTTGGCAGTGGTGTGGCTGGATATTATCCCAGAGACGCTAGAAGAGGGGCTCGCGCCAGCCACTTTGGGGGTAACCATCCTAATAACAATTTTGGTATTTTTTCTGGCAGAAACGATTTTCCGCTGGCACCACTGCCAACATGGTAATTGCGAGGGTGAAAACCACCATCATCTGGCTTGGTTCAATTTGTTTGGCGATGGACTACACAATTTTGTAGACGGCATGGTCTTGGCATCGGCCTTTATGGTTGATATCCGGCTAGGCTTTCTGACAGCGGTGGCTATAATGGTGCATGAAATACCTCAGGAATTGTCAGATGCTGGAGTTTTGTCCTATGCCGGACTGTCTATGAAAAAAATTTATCTTTATAATTTATTTTTCGGGCTGACAGCGGTCATAGGAGCACTGACTGCCTATTTTCTGGCCGACAAGCTCTCAATAACGCCCGTACTCCTGGCTATAGCGGCTGGTAATTTTATTTATCTGGCCATGGCTGATCTCATACCAATAATTCATCACGAAACCGATAGTAAAAAAATAACCAAACAGGCAGTGTGGTTTGTGGCGGGGATTGTTTTAGTTTATCTGATGGGTAAAATCATAGTAGAATAAGATTGGAAAAAATTTAAACAAAAAACAGGGGTAGCAATCCCCTGTTTTTCTAATAAATTTATTCTTTGTCGCTTTTGAGAACTAAATAGAGGCCGAGCGCAATCACCAAAAGTGGCCAAATTATGCCCCAGCGTAACCAGGAAAAATAATAATAAAAATGCCAGGGAAAAAATTCTTTCAACAGAAAAAATAAACCCGCCAAAAGAACTATTAGGCCAAAGAAGCGGTGCGAATTGCTAGGTGAGGGTTTTTCTTCTTTTTTAAATTCATTAGCGACTTCTCTTGCTTTTTCACCCAGCTCACCAGCAAATTGTTTTATCTCTTGGCTGGAAGTAAGTGTTGGGTTGGCGCTCGGGATAATAAGAACCAAAATTATATACAGAATTATTGAGCCACCGCCCATCAGGGCGAAGACAACAAAAAGAGCGCGGACGATAATAGGATCAACATCGAAATATTCGCCCAAACCGCCACAAACGCCAAAGAGTACTTTATCGCTACTGGAACGGTATAATTTTTTGGGTTGTGATGATTGTGTGTCCATAAAAATTATTTAATGGTTAAAAGCTCAACTTCAAAAACAAGTGTGGCTTTGGGCGGGATCGGACCAACGCCAGCGTCACCATAGGCCAGATCAGAGGGAATAGTCAGCTTGCGTTTCTCCCCTACTTTCATGCCAATAACACCTTGATCCCAACCAGCAATGACAGCCCCAGCGCCAACCACAAATTCAAACGGTGTGCCACGATCAACGCTGGAATCAAACTTGGTGCCATCGGTCAACCAACCAGTATAATGAACCACGGCCGTCTGGCCAGCCACAATCGGCTCGCCTTGGCCGGGAGTTAGGGTTTCAATTTGGAGTTCCATGGGGTTTTGGATTAATTGATTATTGGTATCGGGCTTGATGGCATTACCTTCCTTATTGGCACCAACGGTGGTATTGGTGTTTGTTTGATTGGAATTCACGGCGGCGGAGTTATCAAAATTTTTTGCCGGCAGGAAAATCCAGAGCAAAACAATGATGATAATAACGAGCACCAAAATAAAAACAGTGACGAGTTGGCTCTTTGACATATTTTTTTATTATTGGTTAATTTTTTGGTTTAGCCCTCCTAACAGATAATTCTCCATAATTTCTTTGGCTGACATAGAGTGCGGTTTGTTTTTGTCTCCCTTGGTATTAAAAACCTCCGTGGCTTCTGTCCCGCAGGCAGCACTGATGGCCTCACTACCACCAGTGTGCCCGGCGATAGCCTCGGTAACATCATAAACTTCGTTATTTATAATTACCCAGCAATCAGAAGCATTGCTGTGGCGCGACACTTCTTCGACAGTGAGGGTAATTACGGCGCCCTGATTGGCAGCTGGCTGATTTGCATTCTCCCCTGAATAATTTTGGCGATCATTTAGAACAAAGCCAGCCACCAAAACTGCCACCACCACAGCAAAGAAGACAAACAAACTAACAGAAACTATTTTTTTTGTCATAAGCTAAATTCCTCTGTGTGAATGTGGTGTTTCTCCACATTCAGATTAATTAATTGTTTTTTGAGCGAGCGCATCATAGCCGGTGGACCACAGATAAAAATTTCCTTGCCCTCCAGCTCCTGACTTTTGTCTTTTATAATCTCGGCTGTCAGGCGGCCATCGATGGTGGAATTGTGAGGGAAAAACCTCAAATTTTTATTGACTAAAAAAATATTTTCAATTTCCTCTCTCCACAAGATGTCCTTTTCGCTAACGACCGACCAATAGAAATCAATTTTTGCATAAGCAGGAAGATTTCTCATCAGGCTGATAAAGGGTGTAACACCAATGCCACCAGCGAGCCAGATCTGTTTTTCCGCGGGGATAAAAAACCGCCCAAAGGGGCCTTCAATTTTTACGCTGGTGCCAACTTTTAATTTTTCGCCCAAAACAGCCGTAAAATCGCCAAGGGATTTGATGGCTATTTTTAATGTTTCATCGCCAGAGACGGAAGTAAAAGAAAAAGGGTGGGGCTGGCGGTCAAATCCTGTGATATCAAAACCAAAAAAAGCAAACTGGCCAGGCTTAAAAGAAATTTTCTCTCCTGAAGAACGCATGGCAACCTCAATAATATCATAACTCAATTTATTGACAGCACTGACGGTGTAATTATATTTTTTGACAAAAGCGCTAGGGAAGACTACTCGATAGATAATAGCAGCAAAGGCAATTAAACTAAGACCAATTAGATAAGCTCTAAGGCCGCTATGCCGAGAAACATCACTCGGGATAAAAAACATATGGGCAAAGCCAAAAATGTAAGCTAGGGCCAGAAACTTGTGGGAAATCTTCCAGAGGTGATATTTGAGCACCGAGTAGAAGGTAATAATCAGAAGGACAATCAGTAAACCAAGGGAGAGGCCGCCCAAAGTTTTGGCCAAATTATTAAAACTGGGGAGCAGGAAAAGAGCGGCACTGTGGCTCGAATAGGTGGCATATTTGGCCGCCAGCCAAAGCGGGTGAAATAATAAAAGGACAAAAGCCAATCCGCCAAAAATATGGTGTTTAATATAAATCCTGTTTAGGCCATTAAAATATTGCTCTAAAAATTTTAATCTGGCAGATAAGATAATAGCGGTGGCAAAAAGTGAAAATCCCAGAAGGGCAAATATTTGACCAAAACTAGTGAGAGTGGAGTTGAGATTAAGAAAACGAAAAGATATTGGCTCAACAAAAAACCAAAAGATGACGGGGATAATATTTATGATAATAAGCACGGTCCAGCCGAGAATAATTTTTGTTTTATTAGACATGAGGATTTTTGTACCTTGAATTAAGGGTAATTTAATTATATTATCATCTCTTATTTTTGACAACAAAAACCACCAGGGGTGGTTATTTTGTAGACTAATTATACCAAAAACAAAAAACTAACTAGAATAAGTAAGCGTATGGATGGGGTTATCTTTTGGAGATTAAATCATGTGGCTGTGGCAACAAACCCTACCAAAATAGGACCAGAGACTGGCCCCTACCCAAACATCAACCATTGTGGCTTGAAAATTAAAAGCAGGCCAATCAAGAGCATGAGAAGCCCGCCGATTAGTTTTGAATATTTTGTATATTTGGTGGTAATGCCGGTCATCTCCAAAGTAATCATGGCTACAAAGAAAATAAACAAATCATCCAGCATAAAGAAAAATATATAAAGCAAAATATAGAAATAATACTGAGTTTTTGATAATTCTGTTAAAGCCAAGACTTGGGTGTAAACCGCAGGTAAGCCGGCAGAACAAACAAGCTCTGCTAAATTAACCAAAAGGGCTAGGGCGATAATGCCCCCGATGGCCAACCAAAGGCTATTTTGCCCAATAATGTTTTTAATTTTTTTAAATACTTTTTGGCGCTTTTCGTCGTCGGCCACCTTGCAACCACTGTCTTTATTTAATAAAAATTCTTTTAGGTTGTAAACGCCGCCGAAGAAGGCCAATGCTCCAATTATTACCCTCACCCAAGTGACAAAACCTAAAAATAATATCAGATTCAGCCAAGCTGACATAAAAAGAAAATAAACTAGGGCGGAAGTAAAAATAAAAGCCACACCCAAAAGCCACATTCTTTTTCTATTTTTCATGCCCAAAAGCAGACTAATCAAAAAAAGTAATGTCCACATAGCACAAGGATTGAATCCGTCCAGCGCACCCATGACAATGGTCAGCAGAGGTAAAGAGATATTTTCCAAGGCGACCTCGCCTAAAAGTGGTAATTTAATTTCTGCCGGGAGAATGGTCACCCCTCCTTTCTGCTGACATTCGCCTTCCTCCGGTTTGTCCAATAAAATATCTTCTTTGATCTCAATTTCTCTAACTATGTCCAGGCAAGGCAGGACGAGGGCCAAATCCACGGCTTGTTTAATAGACGCTCCGGTGGTGGATTCTTTATGCCAGCCGATAAAATACCTCTCTCCAATCAGAGTAAAGGGTACACCCTGAATATTAATATTCAATCTTCGCCCGATATCAGCTAAGAGTTCTATACTCTCATGGCTTGAGCCAATATCAAAAGAACGCAGCTCCAGTTGTGGGTTTTGTTTAACTAAATCTTCTAAAAATGGTTTTTCTGTAGCGCAATGCGGACAGCCTTGCTGCCAAAAGAAATAGATATTAACTTTTTTTCGTGTTTGAGCATTTACTTGCCCAAAAAGCAAAAAAATAAGAGCAAAAGAAATTAATATGAAAAACAATCTTTTTTTCATACTTATTTATTGCGATTTTGGTTGATAATTTCTAATAATTTTTCTTTTTTTACCTCACCGTTTAGGCGTAAAAATTCATCGCCATTATCATCCAAAAAAATAAAAGCGGGTAAAGTTTTATCAATATTATATTTTTCCACCATGTCCTTGTCCGCATCAAAATCATAATACTCTGTTTTAAGCCAGGTATTTTCCGTTTCAATTTCCTTCCAGCGGGGTTTCATAACCAGACAACCGGCGCACCAAACAGCGCCAAATTTTAGAACTTTCATATTGATCAAAATTAATTATTAATTTTTTTATTTTTAATAAACTGGGCAGCCAACAATGTCGCTAAAGGCACGGCCAGAACTAAACCGATACTGCCGGTGATGGTTCTGACGATTTCCGTGGCGATCATCTCATTGTCCAACACCTGATTAAAGGTCAAAAAAGGCGGTTGTTTGACACTGAATAAAATAAGCAGGGGTAAGGAAGCGCCGGCATAAGCTAGAAATAAGGTATTGACCATGGAGCTCAAATGCGAAATGCCTACCCGCATAGCCTGTCTGTAAACTTGACTATTCGTTAATTGGGGATTGGATGTTTTTAGTTCTTTGACTAACATTACTTGGGAAATAATCACGTCATCCAAAACACCCAAAGCGCCGATAATAATACCGGCCAAGAGCAGGCCTTTGATATTAATATTGCCTCCGGCGAGATCCATCAAAAAGACCGCTTCTTCACTGGCAAAGCCGGTCAGTTTGGCAATGGCCGAAAACCAAAAGGATAATAAGCCGGTAATAACTAGGGAAATTAGAATAGCAAAAATGGCAATGGTTGATGTTTTTTTAACGCCCTCGGTAATATAAACAGCGAGGATTAAAATAAAAAATGAGCCGGCGATGCTGATCAAGAGCGGATCACTGCCGGCCAAAATTTTGGGAATAATGAATTTAAGAATAATCAAAAACGTCAGGCACAAAACAACTAAAGCCCTTAGGCCCTTTAGCCTGCCGACAATTATCACTATTAAAGCGAATAAAAGCGCCAGCCAATAAATAGAGCTAGTCCGCGAATACCCAATCACATAAAAAGTCTCCTCCCCAACCGGACCCAAACTGCGATTGACCAAAACCCGATCGCCAACTTGATATTCGCTGGCAGAAAGCATATCAAGTTCTGTACCGTCAAAAATCAGGTCTTTATTTTCCCAAATTCCCTCAAGTCCTTGGAGCTTTAGTTTCTGTTGAATGGAGTTTGAGCCGTCTTCACGTGTGGAGGTTTTTTGTTCCAGAACCTCAACGACTCTAGCCTTAAACATTTGTTCGTTGGCAACATCAAAATCTTGGCCGAATGAGGACATCGGTAATAAAAACAAAACCAAAGAAATAAATGTTAAAAACTTTATTTTCATTTTTTACTTTTTAATAATACTGATTGCTTTGCCGTTGATCAGGGCATCAGCAATTTTTTTATAAGCGGAATACAAAATCCTTTGGTAGGTGCTTTGGGAGGTATTCATTTTTTCTGCCGCTTCTTTTTGCTCCAAATCATTAATATGCCGCAGACGGTAAGCCTCCAGCTCTTCGGCTGATAATTCCACTAATTCTAATTGGCTTAGGGGCACGCCCTGGGGTTTGAAATAATTTATCCGGGGACTAAATCTTATTCTCCGGCACAGTCTGGGTCTTGGCATAAAGATTGATATTTTCTAATTTATATGATAAATTAATTCTGAAAGAAGGTCGTTCGGCCCCCTACCCTAGGCAGAGGGCCGGTTCTCACGCCTTCTTTTATTTTTTTTGGCCCTTTAAAACAGTTATCTCTTCCTGAACAGCGGCTAATTCTTCCTCTAACAAGTTTTTCTCATCTTCTAAAGCGGCTAGTTCGTTTTTGGGTGAAATAAATCTACGACCATAACCATAGCCACCCCCAAAACCCCAGCCACGTCCCATCCCTCCGCCGCAAAGACCCATTCCCCGGCCGGTCAGAGGACCTTGACCCATCGGACCTGTTTTATTTAATCTAGGCATATATTTATAGTTTACTGATTAATTTTAGCAGATAGTCCGACCTTTATCCACTATCCCTATTATGAATATACACCCATAACTATTTTGTGTCAAATAAAAACTAAAAAACACCTCATTGTGGAAATGTTTTTTAAACCAACTTCTATAAGCACTTCTTAGGAAATTTCTAGTATAAACTGATCTTTAAAAACGCGCGTTGGATTGGCTCGCGTTTTTGACCCAGCTTCATTTTTAATCATCGTAGCTCCGCACCGGCCGTCATATCTTTTATATATTTTTTTCATCATACCCTTTCTGGCAAAAACATCGTTGATACCCAAAAAATTAACCAATAAACCAGCGATCAGAAGTGAGACTAAGAGGCTGAGCACGATTGTTGAAAAATTTTTTTTGTAGGAAAAATCATATTTCTTGAGTAGGACTACGCCTAAGAGTACTCCAAAAACAGCCAAGACAAGCGCCCACCAAGGGAAACTAGCTATAATTTGATCATACTTATAGCCGCGCATATAGCCATTGGTCCTCAAAGAAAAAATAGCAAAGTTGACTAAAAAAATAGTTACTACCAAAATACTAACCAAACCAGCGGCTGAGGCCAGCGAGCCAAAAACAAAATACCACCTTGGCTTCATTTTTATTTCTCCGGATTTAATCCTCTCCATTATTTTTTCTTTTAAATCTATTTCTTTGTTTGACATATTTTTTTCATAAAAATTTTAGCTCGATTGATCCTGGTCCCAACTGTTCCCAAGGGGAGCCTCAAAATATCGGCTATTTCATTGTAGGATTTTTCCTCAAAGAAATATAAGGATAATGGTTCACTATATAAAATAGGTATTTCTTCTAGACAACTTCTCACCTTTTTAATCATCTCCTGCCGATCAAAATCAAATTCCATATCATCTTCGCTCCCAATATCAAAGCCCTCCGGCATTTCAATCTGTTGCTTATTTTTTTTAATCTCATTGATCGCCTCATTGTGTATAATTCTATAAATCCAGGTCGAAAACTTCATCTCTGTTTTAAAACTCTTCAGGTTTATAAAAGCTTTAATGAAAGAATTCTGGACAATATCAGCGGCCTTGTCACGGTCTTTGGATAAAGAATTGGCATATCGAAACAATTTTTCCTGATATCTCAAAACTATTTCGGAAAATAATTCCTGATTTTCTTTGATAATATATTCAACCAATTGTTCATCTGATAACTGCGCAAGGTTGTGCATATATAAATATTATCCTCTCCAAAAATAAAAAGCAACAAACGCCGGCTTGAGATTCCAAGCCGGGTTTGTTTTATTAATAATTATCTTGAATAGCGCCCAGAACCCTGACCCTTGCCTTGGCCATAGCCAGACCCAGCTTTTTGTCCACCAGCCCTTAAGCCCAATTCTTGTCTTATTTTGTTGGCCTCCTCACGTTTTCCCTGCATAGCCAAATCGTGGGCTTCAGTAAATTTGGCAAAGTTTTCTTGGTTGACAACCTGGTTTACTCGCCCACCCTTGCCGGCCATCAATTCTTTCCAGGCGGAATAATCTCTGTTTTGAAAGGCACTGGTCATCAAGACGTGTCTTTCTTCTGAATAATTTGGCCCTTTTTGAGTATAATCTCCCTGATAGGCCAAAACCTGACTCGCGCCCAGAGCCCCGAACAAGACCGCGAATCCGAGGAACGAAGGCATTAATATTTTTTTATTAATTTTCATATATTTATATTATTTAGCTAATATATATTCTAATAATTAACGACCTTTCACTATTAATACAACTCAAAGGCGTCTTTTCTTTCATTTTTATATTTTATTCATAAATTAAAAATCCACCAGCATAAAGTTGATGAGTTTTTTAATTCTCCCAACCTCGGTCTAGTACTACCAGATTGGGGTCTTTTGGGGGTTCTTTGGGCGACTTGTACTGTGGTAAACAACGGGAACGGGTCGAGGTCTTTATATTAAAATTTTAACACAAATGGGACAAATGGGACAGTATAAAAAAGAGTGTCTAATTTAATATAATTCAAACAATAAAAAATCACTTCTTCTCGCTGGCTTTTAAAAACAGCGAGGCCGATATTATAAACAATGTGGCGAAAAATCCGCTAAGGACAAATACTCCGGGAACGCTGGGCGACCATGAGATAACGCTGGGGGGCCAAATAAAAAACGCAATCACAGGAACCAACATTTGAGCGAACGCTGTTATATACAACGCAATCGCCATTCCTTTCGGATTTAAGCGAGCGATAGAAACGCCGCTAACGCCAATTAACAAGACTCCGCCATACAACAGATTAGCTGGGTTGTCTTCATTTCCGATAATACCAACAGCCCCGTTTATCCAAATAAGAAGCAAAGCTGTCGCTATTGCCACGCCCACGCCTGCTTTATAGGAAATATATCGCTGGATCTTCTTGAAATCAATTCGTAAGCAATGCCCGAGCCAAATAAGAAAACACCGACCATAATAAAATCGCCTAAGCTCCAATCCCAGCCACCGCCTTGACCTCCGTTAATAGTCGCGTTTGGGTTTATCAAAGTTAATACCAAAGGTATCAAAAGTATAAGTCCCGTTCCGATCGCAAAATAAATTATTCTTTTGTTTTTCTTCTCCATATCTTTTTTCTAATTATCAATTTCCAAAAGCCGATTAAAGTTATTAAAAGTCCGATCCCTTGAGCGCCGGGGCTGTCGTCATATCCGCCGAATATGATTATAGAAACGCCTAATATTAACACGGGCAAAAATAAAAGCATTCTTCGCCATTTATGATCTTTTTCCTCTTGGTCTGATTGTATTTTTATTTCGTTCTTCATAAATTTATTCAGTAGTCATTCTAATCTCACCACATTTATCTTTATACTCGTTTATAATATCAAAAATATCATCTATTACAGGTTCTTGGGCTGTTATTTCTCTACCATCTTTAAAAACAGCTGTTACTTCTAAAGCATGGGTTTGCATAATAGATGCTATTTCACAATTTGCAATAGCCTGTTTTATCAAATTCCAATTAGAAATATTAGTAAAAGCGTATTCTTCGGCTTTTGCAATTAAATCTTCTACATCATGTTCTAATATTTTTTGCTGAACATCATCTGGAAATATTCTTTTAATATCTTTTGAATAATTAGACCCATCCCCTGGAGCTTCGTAAGAAAATTTATTCAAATCATAATATGATAATTCATTTGGATAATCTATTTTAGCCGGGCCAGACGAACCGCTTACTGTTTTTAATTCATTGTCTTCAATCACATATTCCCCACAATAAGCCCAAATGTATAATGGAAATAATTCTTGATCAGGTTTTAGGTTTTTAATCGTACAAAAACTATGACTGTCCTCCCTGTTTTTCCAGCTGAAATGTTTTTCAGTCAAAAGATAATTAGATATCGCTTTTTCAATTTTGTCATTGCTAAAATTATTTTCTATTAAATTTTTATCAATCTCATATCCGTAAGTCAGCCAAACTCTATCCTCTTCACCACCCAAACAACTTAAATGGATATCAGCTTGATGTTTGTCATTTTCCAGCCTAACTATAGTATTGCCCATCGCCCCTCCCTGTATATCAGACGCAAACTCCAAAGTTAGTTCATTATTCTCGCCGTCTAATGACCGCAAAATTCCATACTTAAGATCATACTCAACTACCTTGAGCGGATCATGTCGCCAAGTCACCAAGCCTTCTTGATAAAGTGAGTGATAAACATTTAACAATTCACGACGTTCAGCCGGAGTTGATATTTTTTTTACCAAATTATAGCTAGCCAGCTCTTCTATTTTAATTTGTGATATCTTATCGCCGAAATTATCAACCCTAATCGGAAAATAAATTAACAAAAATACTACAAGTATGGACAATATTACATTTTTAAATCCGATTCCCCCGGTTTTTTTATCATGCCGGTAATAGACCCATAAAAAAATTGATATTACCAAAAAGAAAAGCGTAAAATACAAAAGTGGGAAAAAGAAAAACCACGAATAATTATTTTCAAAATTTTCTAGAAAAATACTGCCAAAATTATTGTGAAATATGTTGCCAGACCGACCGCCACCCATCCACAAATCAGGGATGGAAATAAAAGTTGAAAATAAAAGCAACGTTCCCCCAACCAGCGCTACACTAAAAAATCGGGACAAATATTCACTGATAATTACTAAAACATTTTTCATAAATATATTTTTAAAATTTATAATTAATCATAATAATTCACGATGCCAGAATTTTTGCCTGACACAACTTCCATATTGCCTGTAACATATACATTTAATCTGCTCGTATTTATCGCGTTAATTGTCGCTTGCTCCGTTGTAAATTTATCCATTTCAATCCAGCAATCACCTGAATTTATTATTAAATTTTTAGCTGAACCAGTCAGATTGATTATACCACCTTCAGCTTCTAATTTTAACGTATTAGCAACTTCTATATTACCTTTTATATTATTAAATCTATGAGTAAGTTTTATTTCCAAATTATTAATTTCCAAATCTTCTAATATAATATTAGCGGCTTCATTCTCTATTTTTTCAATATCGGGCATTGTTATTTCTATTGTTAAACGCTTAGTGCCGGCTGCAAATGGTATTTTATCATTCTCCATCGTCCAAGTATTGGTATTATAATATGTCTCCAATTCCGATCTTTTGATATTTAAAGTATCGCCGACTTTGGCAAATTCTAATCCAATCTGGTCATACTCGCTGCCTATGACTTTAATATCAAAATATTCACCTTGCTTAATTATTATGTCGTCAAACTTAACGTAGCGTGAAATATAAATACTATCAAAATCTTTAATATCAATACTGACTTCTTGCATTTTTTCTTTGAACTCAGTCTTTTTATTTTGAAATTCAGTATTCAGGTGACAAGACTGCAAGATAAAAATTCCCAAACATAATATGAATAATAAAATTAATTTTAAAAATAATTTTAAATTAAAAATATTTTTCTTACTGGAAAACAGCATTAATCCCAATATTCCTACAAAAAACAATGGTATTGTAATAATGGCCAGCAAGGATAAAAGCGATAAATAATAGTTAAAAAATCCAACAACGTCTATTATCCTAAAATCAACCATTACGTGCTGAAGCCAAGAACATGAGGGATTAAAAAATAAAATCAAAAATATAATTACAGATGTCAATATTCCCAACGACCCCACGCCCAAAAATATTCCTCCAAATATTTTTCTCAAAGTTATGGTTATTTTTGAATTTGGATATTTCTTAAATTGCTCCGATATGCCTCTGATAACCAAACCAATCAACCCGCCAGCCAGACTTAAAACAACAAAAGGGAAAAACATATCTAAAAACATATAGAAGTCAAAAGGTGGTTTGTACAAATACAAATGACGTGAATATTCAACAAAATAAGCGACCAAGACAATAGCTATATTGTTAACCAAAGTGCCAATAAAAAGAATCGGCAAAAATTCATAACTTCTATTTTTATTTTGTAGCAATATAAACAAAATACCACTAACAAGTGGTATGAGTAGATATATAAGAATTACGGGGATGTAACCAAATACCATACCATCCAAACTGCGTGGCGATAACATAATAAGCAAGTTGATAATTACAGTGCCAATAAAAATAAAGGATATTTTTTTCATAATATATTTAAATTACCAATAAATCACATTTTCATTATCTGACCAAAAAACATTTTCATATCTGTTTTTAGATAGCCTGTTGTTTTGTTTAATAATTTCGCCTTTTTCTGGGTCAAAAATAAATAAAGTCCAATATTCGTTTACTGTATCATAATCAACTGATTTAATCTTTGCTTCAATCGCTATCCGACTACTATCAGGAGAAAAAACCACATGGTTAAAATCAAGCAATTTCATTTCTTTAAAATGAGTAATAAAATACCCATCATTTATAAAAGATAAATTAATCAGTCTTAAGCTTAAGTTCTGATTGTTGCAACTGTGATCTATTTCCATAACAGGTGGATTTTTATCACACTCACTTTCTAGAAAAACAACCTTTCTACCATCTTGCGATTTAGCAACTAATTTACCTTTAGTCGGTAATTCTACAGTTTTTCTGGTTTTAAAATTTAAATAATAATTAGTAAATGGACCATTATATAATTTACTATCTTGAGGCCATTGCCAAGCCGAACCAATTAAAGTGTCTTTTGTTAAAGGTGTAAGTATTGGATCTATATAATTAGTATAAAAACCCAAGGAATATTTAATCTCTCCATTTTTCGTGATTCTAGTCCGACCAACACCAAAATCAGCATCTTCTCCTATATGATTAAAAGAAAACATACCTTCATATTTATCAATATTGAAAATAGACGGCTCATTTAAACTTAAAATTTGTCCTGATAAATTGTTGATTTCATTATCAATATCATCAAGCTTATTTTGAGTATGACAATTGAAATACGGGGGTTGTGTCAAACAAGCATCACCGCGTTTAAACCAATAAATAAAAATAGCAACTATTGCTAATATTATTAGCGCTAAAACAATACAAATTTTTCTTTTCATGTTGTTTATTATACCTTATTTAAGAAAAAAAAACACCTGTTAAAACAGGTGTTTTTAAAATTCATTGGCCCAGAAGGGATTACTTTCGGCTTTGGATGGTTAATAATGATTAATAGTTTTGCCTATTGAACCTGTCTTAAGCTACTACCATCCCATTCAATCACTGGTTCATCACCATATTTCGCCTTTATTTCTACTGAATGATTTTGCCAAGTTCCATATTCAATGGTCTTGTTTTTTGGCCCCTCAAAAGGAGCTATGGCAAAATAAACCGTTATTCTATAACTATCGGCTAGCATTTCCGCTGATTGACTATTCTTTTTTAGATCAGATGGACGGAAACCATGTTTGAAGCTTTCTCCCTGACCATAGACTTTCCCCATTGTATAGATGCCGCCGACATCTCTATCCTCGGCCGGATTAGCCGCCAGATCATCCCAACAAGTTGGATTAAAACAAACATCCATCATATAAGATTCTCCGCTGACATTCACAATTTTAAAAATCTGATTAGAATTAATATCAGAATTAGTTTTTGGAGTTTCCGTGCTAACTTCTTCTTTTAGAACTTCTGTTGGCTTTACTTCTTGCTTGATTTCTTCTTTAATTTCTTCTTCAATTTGTTTCATTATTTCCTCAACTTTTTCTCCGCTTTTAACGATATTATTTTCTTTCATCCACTCAGGCACTTCCTCCTCAGTCAACCCAGCCACACTAGCTTTAGTTTCACCCTTTTCATCAGTTTTAATGCTAATTCCCAATATTTTTTCGTCTTGAATGGCTGATCTGATTTGATCGGCAGCAAAATAGCCAGCACTAACTTTTTCCATCGCCTTTGACATATTTCCCGGCAAATTGGCAATTGTCAAAATACTAGCTGCTGGTTCAGTCACTGCTCTCGCCTTATTTACCATTTCCGATACCTTATTTTTATCTCCCAGAGCTATTCTGGCTTCATCATCCGCCACCTCCAAAACCAAATCCGCACCGCCTACCACTGTCGCTGTCGTTGCCAAAACCCCAGTAGCACCTCCGGTCAGCACTACCCCTCCCACAAACACCGTCACCTTGGCTCCGTTTTTAATTCTCATTGAATTTTGTTCGCAAGTTTCAAAGACATCTCCTTCCTCCCCATAAGCCTCTCGGGTAATTTGATCTTGAGTTTGGTTCAAAATTAAGTGAGCCATTTTGACATCAACTCCCAGGTGTTTAGCCAGGGTTCTTACAGTTTTACCAGCTGGAGCACTTTCAATTACTTTTTGAATTTCAACTGAAGTATAAGCAGAAGCACCTTTTACTAAATTAAATGCTGTTTTTTTATTAGCCATTTTGTCAGCTTCTTTTTCTAACTCCGCTACTTCGCCTTCCAGCGCTTTCCACCCATCAATAACAGCACTCATTTCAGTATTCCATTTATCATAATCTCCGTACTCTTTGGCTTTTTCTAAAACATTTTCAGTCCGATATCTAAGTAGAGTATATTCTTTTGAAACGGATAGGGTTTTTCTATAAACCGTCTGGTCTAAAGTTGGAGTTTTGTCTCCTTTTTTTAAGGCCAAAAAACCGACGACCATGACTATTATTACAGTAACAATTGCGATTGGCAAGATTTTTTTTATCGACATAGGCTATTTTATTAAAAATTAATAAGACATATTTATCCCTATAAAAATAGAAAAGTTCTGACAAAAATAAATATTAATATTTATTTAATCGACAATATAGTTTCTTTCAGCTTTGAAAGTTTCGATTAGGTTTTCTTGAAAATCTTTGATTAACACCGTTACCTCGACTCTAAGTTTACCCACTTTTTCAATAAATGTAGAAGTAAAAGCACATGTATTATCTCCACCAGCACTCAACACTGTCCGAACTGTCTGTTCTTTATAAAGCACTTCTTCATTGTTTTCGTTAAGGTAAAATCTCCATTCACAAAAACCAAATTTTCCGTATTCATCCTCAAAATTATCAATCTTAGCCGACCACATTCGAGCTTGTCTGGCTTGGAACATTTCTTCCTTTGGGCTAATGATTATTACCTTAATTGGTTTTTTCTCTTTTTCTTCAACAGGGGCAATTTCGGCACTTTTCTCGCTAATGTTTATTTCTTGTTTTGTCGTTTGTTTTGGTTGTTTTAATTTAATAAACACTGTTCCCGAAATTATTAAAATTAACAAGACAAGGATTATCCATCTATTATTTTTCATTTTTTCATAATTTAATTATAAATTTGGCTATTTTTTAATTGTTTTCCTAGCCCAATACATGTTTGCCCAGCGCCAATATTATTATGAGTTTACTTAAAAATTAAAAAATCCACCAGCATAAAGTTGATGAGTTTTTTAATTCTCGGGGACAGGGATTCGAACCCTGGACCCATTGGTTAACAGCCAATTGCTCTACCGCTGAGCTATCCCCGAATAAAACCTTTTATAAATTGTCTGCCTCGATAACTTTTTAATTCTTTCTCCCTTTTTAATGCCTCTTCCCTGCTCGCAACATGCTCTAAGCAGATAGCAACCCATTCACCATCAAACCTAGCGGTATATCCCTTGGAAAAAATTTTATTGTTATGCAAAGCTAAACGTTCTTCTAAATTTTTAGTCTGCCCTATATAAATTTTATTATGTTTTTTATTATAAACACAATAAACTATAAATTCCATATAATTATTGCTCTACCTCCGCCAGCTGGCGGAGAGCTATCCCCGAATGTGATTCAAAATTTAATAGTCTTTCAACTTTTTCATGTCCAAATGCTGTTGAATTTTCTCCAAAGCCTTGGTCTCAATCTGGCGAATACGTTCGCGGGTCACACCAAATTCTTGACCGACTTCCTCTAGGGTGTGGGCGACACCATCAACTAGACCAAAACGCATTTCTAAAATTTTTCTCTCCCTGGGCGTTAATTCTTCAATAATACTTTTAACATGTTCAGCCAAAAGCCGCAAGGAGGCGGCCTTTGATGGGCTCATAGTCTTGGTATCTTCAATAAAATCAGAAAGCTTGGCATCGTCGTCACCATCATCACCGACCGAAGTTTCGAGAGAGACAGTATCTTGGGAAATCTGCATGATATGATTAATCTTTTCAATTTCTTCTCCCATTTCGGCGGCGATTTCCTCGGCTAGGGGCTCACGGCCAAGATCTTGGATCAGGCGGCGTTGAACCTGTTGAAATTTATTAATTGTTTCTACCATGTGGACGGGGATGCGGATAGTACGAGATTGGTCAGCAAGCGCCCGGGTGATAGCTTGACGGATCCACCAGGTAGCATAAGTAGAGAATTTATAACCCTTGCGATAATCAAATTTTTCTACGGCCCGGAATAGACCGATATTGCCTTCTTGAATCAAATCTAATAAAGTCAGGCCGCCACGACCGACAAATTTTTTAGCAATAGAAACAACCAGACGCAGGTTGGATTGAATCAGCTTCCTTTCCGCTTCTTTGTCCCCTTTTTCCTTGCGCTTGGCCAACTGCATCTCTTCTTCGGTATGGAGCAATGGCGCTTTGCCGATCTCGCGCAGATACATCTGAATAGAATCTGAGGAAATATCGGTGAGATCCACTTTTTTCTTGTCTGATTTGATACCGATTTCGTCCAAAATTTCCTTGCGGACTTTTTCTGTGGCCAAAAAACCAATCTCTTTTTCAATAATATTAACACTCAGGTGATCGAGACGATAAAGTACTTCTTCGGCCTGATCTAAATATTCCTCCATTTCCGGCAGGGCATAGAGAACTTCTGATTCAGTGACAAAACCGCGCAGCTTCCCCTTTTTTATAAGCGAATCTACTGCCTCTTGGGGAAATTCCACCTTAGGGCTCATTGCCTTGATTACTTTTTTTACTTTGGCTTTGGGACGAATAATCTTGCCTTTCTTTTTTGATTTGGGGTGGAAAAACTTCTTTTTCAATCTGGGCTTGAATATTTTTTTTGCTTTATCTTTTTTCTTCATTTTTGGGCTATAATTTTTTTTATTTTTTAACTTAAAATGGGAAGGATGATTTTTCCTCGTTTTTTTCTTTCTGCTGTTTTTTGGGGGGCGAGCCATAAAGAAAATTAAAAATCCGTGTCTTTTAATTCAGCGGATAAAACATTAAATTGGCTTAAAAGTTCTTTGATTTGAGAATTTACTTTTTCACGATCTGCCAGTGTCAACGACTCTGATAAAGAATTTTCCAGCTCGCGCATCTCTTTCTTGATGGTGTTCAGCCTGTCTTCGGCACAAATTTTTTTGAGATAACCCAGGTGCTGTTTGATTTCGTGAACAGCCTCAGCATAAGAGAGCTCACGCAATTCTTCTTTCTTTATTATCAGGCTATTTGCGAGTGTTGTCAAACTCGGATTGCTTTTTGTGACATAATCGACGGGATCAGATGTCGGCGCATTGCCCGAAAGCTGCTTGGTTAAAAAAACAACCAAGAGGCGGTAAACTTCTTGCCAGTCAGGGCTAAGATAGTCGGGAGAAAGCTGCTCGCTAATATAAACAGCATAGTCTGGGTCAACCAGCATAAAAGACAACAAACGAGTGGTGACGGCTGACTTTTTATCAATATTAATCTTTCTTTGGTTATTCTCAGCTGCTGGCTGGCTCATTTTTTGGCCGGATACTTTATTTTTTGCCTTGTCAATTGCGGAGCGAAGTGAACTCTCGGAAACGTTTAGCTTTTCAGATATTTTTTTGAGGTAGAAATCTTGTTCAATCTGGTTTTCCAATTTAATAACAATATTTAAAAGGTTTTTTGCAGCCAATTTTTTACTCTCAATTTTTTCCGGATGATAATCAACTAAATAGAGGTTGAGAAAATACTCCATAGCTGGGATCGCCTTGGTGACGAGCGACTGCCAAGCAGCTGGGTCTTTTTGGGCCAATTCATCTGGGTCTTTGGCAATATTTTTTGGGATAACAGCGACTTTGACATTGGTCTCTTCCTGCCAGGCCAAAGTAATGGCTCTTTCAGCGGCTCTAATGCCGGCGGAATCAGCATCAAAAGAAAAAATAATATTGTTGGTATAACGTTGTAATATTTTCACCTGTTCGCGGGTAAAAGCGGTACCAGAAACAGCAACGACATTTTTGACTCCCCCCCGGACAGAGCCAATAACGTCCATATTGCCCTCGACGATAACAACAAAATTTTTATCTTTAATATGTTGTTTCGCCTGATAGAGACCAAAAATAACTTCTGATTTATTATAAACGGCGGTTTGGGGAGTATTAACATACTTGGCTTGCTCTTCAGCTTTCATGGCCCGGCCGGTAAAACCAACCGCGTTGCCATGATAGTCCAAGATGGGGAACATGATGCGATCGCGAAAACGATCATAATATTCATAGCCGCCAGATTTGGGCACCACTAGGCCGCTTTGGATTATTTCTTCTCGTGTGAATTGCTTGTTTCGCAGGTGCTCCCCCAGGGCATCCCAGCTATCTAGCGCATAACCCAGTTGCCAATCTTTTATTAATTGGTCATTTAGACCGCGAGCTTCCCGGAGATACTTTAGAGCTCTGGCGCCAGCAGAAGAATTTAATAATTGACCAGAAAACCAATCCGTCGCTATTTCATTCATGCTCAAAATGCGCGTTTTGAGATTGATGGTTTTGGGGTCCTGATATTGCAAGTGGACGCCGGCCTTATTGGCGAGAATCTTGAGGGCTTCTGGAAAATCAATATTTTCTATTTTTTTGATAAACTCGAACATGTCACCACCTTCATTACAGCCAAAACAATGCCACATCTGGCGCTCGCGGGAAACCATAAAAGACGGCGTTTTTTCCTGATGGAAAGGACAGTTCGCTTTGAAATTGACCCCAGCTTGTTTTAGGGGCAGATATTCCTGGATAATATCCACAATATCCAGCTTGGATTTTATTTCTTCAACGTTAGAGAGCATCTAAGTAATTTTCAATTTTTAATTTTTAAATAACCCAACAATTCTTTTTGGCTAAAGCCCACCAATTCTGGTTCGAGCTCTAGTTCTATCCCGGTTTTGGCAAAAACTGTCTGGCGGACTTTTTTGACTAGATTCATAATGTCATCAGCCGTGGCGGAATTATTCTTATTAATAATAATCAACGGCTGTTTCTCATAAATAAAGGCCTGGCCAGCGCTCTCCCCTTTCAGGCCGCAAATATCTAATATCCAGGCAGTGGGAATCTTGATAGCTTCAGCCATGGGAAATTTATTTTTTATCTCCTCAAGGTTGGTGACTGTATCGGAATTAAAATTGGCGGAAATTTTTTCTTTGAGCTTTTGATATTCTTCGGTGGTAAGTAATAAATTCTTAAAAAATGACCCGGCAGAGCCCAAGACTTCGGGGTCTGGTAATTTATACTGACGGATGGTAGCAATGGCCTGACGGATGTCAGACAAATTTGGTTCAATAATATTTTTTTCAGCAAAATATTTGGCGACATCTGGGTAGTTGATATTGGACGTGCCGGTTTTTTTTAATTCCAAGACAGCGGAAAGAATGAGGTAGCGTTCAGTTTTTTGAAATAAACTGCTGCGATAACCAAAATGGCAATCGTCTTTAAAAAATTCTTTGACCTCACTAATTTCGCGGTCGTAGATTTCTACCCGATTTACGACCGAGCTAATTTCCGCGCCATAAGCGCCGGCGTTTTGGACAATAATGCCACCAAGCGTGCCATAAATAAGAGATAGGTTTTCTAAACCCCACCAGCCATGCCGAACCACTCGAGCAACAACCTCGTCCCAATTTTCGCCAGCCCCAATTTTTAAAAATACTTTATCATCATCTTCATGCAAAACCTCCCAGTATTTAATTTTTACTTGGATAACTAAACCGGGAAATCCGGCGTCACTAATAACCAAATTGCTGCCGCCGCCGAGAATAAAAACTGATAAAGTTTTCTCTTTGGCCCAGTCAATGGCGGACCGAAGATCCTCAATGTTTTTGGCTTCAATAAAAAAACGAGCCGGGCCACCAACATGCATGGTAGTCAGGTCTTTTAGGGACACATTTTCTTGAATATTTGGGCTCATAGTAGATTAAGCTTACTACAATCTCATTTTAACGCAAATGTGGGTATAAAAGCAAAAACCCAGCCGACGGCTGGCGTTTCTAAAAATAATTCTATCCAGAACGGAGAGCGGGTCGGTCACAACTCTCGTCGGCTTCCGCCTCCTCGGCGCGACCCCGCCTCGTGGTGCGGCTCGCTCCTTGGCTCGCCACACATCACTCCGGCTTTAGAATCCCTCACGCGAGCCAAGCAGCTGGCTCGCTTCTCACCCGGTTTGATATCAGAGTGGATAAAGCCTAATAAGAAGCAATAAAAATATTTTGGCTGTTCTATTCAGAGCGGAGAGAGAGGGATTCGAACCCTCGGTGCCTTGCGACACACACGCTTTCCAAGCGTGCGCACTAGACCGCTATGCGATCTCTCCGCCCTGAATAGAGTTTATATAATTAAGTCCAGTTTAACTAATTTTCAACGTTTAGTCAAAGATACTACAAAATAATAAATTGTGATATAATATAAGCAGATGTTTTAATTAAATAAAAAATATGAACAACACAATACCCATACCAGGTGGCGAAAACAATGGCCACAAAAAGGTCACCGCCATAATAATCTTGTTGTTGATAATAGTGGTTATTGGCGGAGGCGCATATTTATTAAAGAAATCTATTTTGGGGCCAGAGGTTGCCCCACCGAGTAGCGACGGTTTCCCAAATGAATTTTATTCCTATCTCGGGACTATCCAGTCAATCGAAGACAATAAAATAGTAATGCTGGCGACAGCAGCCAAAAACTACCTCAAGGAAGATACTAGTATCACTATTTTTACTGATGAGGAAACAACATTCATAAGGCAAGACAAGAATTTTGATATAAATAATGTCAAGCCAGGAGAAACTGGGCAATTTTATAAAACCACCACAATCAAACTAACTGATCTCAAAGTGGGCGAAGAGATAACGGCCATTGACTATAAAAATGTCAAAGATAAGATAGAATTTACGGCTAAAAGAATCGAGGCGGTAAAATAATTTTATTTTAAAATACCCCCGAGTAATGTCGGGGGTATTTGTTTTGATAGATAGATTAATAAATTTTCCAATTTTTACGGTCAGAAATAATTATTCTTTCTTTTTGGTTGTTATAATATCCCTTGGCAGTAACCTCAATGCCGATTGGCATAAAAATATCACCGGCAATGCTCGGGTTTAATTCATAAATAACCGCGTTATTGGTTTCATCGTTGATAATACGTATGCGCGGAGCCAAAAATTGACTGCCGCTGATAATGTCAAGGTTCCGATGAGAAGAGGCGGGGAGGGTGCCAGGATCTGAGGGTATGTGTTTTGTATAAATTGGGGCATCTTGTTCTACCCCACCACCCTCATTTTTGTGCAAAACAATTATTCTACCTTCTTTTTGTGCTGGCCAGTCGATATCAATTGAATCTGGATAAAAAACTAGCCCAGTTGGCACACTAACTCCAAAATCAATCTCAAAAGAACGGCCCGGCTGTAATCTAACCTTTAGGGGGTTATTTTTGACAATGTCGGAATTTAGTGTCTCGGTATAGATACAATTTTTATTTCCGCCCTTACTAGAATCAGTAACATCGGCCACAGAACCATATGTAAAAACAGAGGTTATGTTGGAGTTGTCAAAACATATGACACTGCCTAATTTTTTTATGGGCTTTAGATAGCTTTTCCAAGAAATAATATTATTATCGAGAAAACCACTAGCGGGGGTGCCTTCGGTACCGAGCTCGCTCCCATCACGCTCTTTTTCAATTTTATATATAGCTTTTTCCATGGCACTTTCAGCTGCGAAATAAGCACTCTCTGATTCACCTATGGCTCGGCTGGTCTTGCCAATCCTCAAGATGACATCCGCAACAATAAAAGTAATCATGAGTAAATTGGCCAGAATCAAAACGGTTAAAACAAGGGCGATACCCCCTTGATTTGATAGTAATTTATTTAATATTGGTTTCTTATTATTCATAAATAAAAGATAAAAGATATTAGAATCCGGCCAGTCTTTGGGGGATTGTCTGCTGAATTGAGAGGTGTCTTTCTTGGCCGGCACGAATATTTTTTAAGTCTAGAATAATCGTTACTTTGGGAAACTGGGTTGGGGCTACGTTGATATCAGCAAAAGGGTTAGAGGCAGGTGTGATATAAAATTTTAAATCAGAAACAGAGACATCGGCCGGTGGTATCGCAAAAAAATTACCACTCAAACTACAGTTAGTAATACAAACTTTTATATTATTATCTTCAAACTTGAAAACAGTCTCATTGCCTCCGCTATCAAGAAGAGCGAGGGTGGTCACACCTTCCTGGTTAATATTATTATTATAAAAACTATAATTTACTTTTCCACTTCTAATTTTTTTGGCTACTATTTCCATAATAAACTGGGCTTCTTTTTGAAGTTTGGAAATCTGGATGGTTCTCTGTTCTGCCTGTAGCGAATAATTATAAATCCCGAGGGTCATGGTAAATAAAACCACAAAAATACCAAGGGCGATAGTCATTTCTAGTAAAGTAAAACCTTTTTGTTTTTGGAGATGAGACAATATCATAGATAAAAATAATTTTATGCCCTTAATCAGCCTGCCAATCGGTGAGTCGGGCTTCCAGGGAGAAAGTAGAAACCCGCCCCTTTACCTGCCAAGAGACGGTCGAAGTAATAACTTTTTCATAGGCACTATCAGACGGACTGATAGTGACCGTTCTTTTAAAGACGGTTTCCTGGGCACTGGGTGAAAAGGTGTGTGAATAGCGACCATTACTGTCAAGATAAAGTTTGCAATTTTCACAGTTATCGAGGCTGGCATAATTTAGGGTATTGAAAGTGGAAAGAGTATTATTTGACTGGCTATCCACAAAATAACTCTCATTATCATAATCACCGCTAAATATATCAATTTTACTGGGCTCACTGTCGGCAATGGCGCTATTGTTGTTTCTAATAGAGCGAACTATCTCTATCCCCTCCCGGGCCAAATTGACAACGACTATTTCGTCTTCGGTCGACTGGATATATTTGAAAGAAGAGAGCATTAAGGTCAGACTGGCCAGGATGCCAATCATCAAAATACCAAGTGCAATAGTGGTCTCGAGCAGGGTCAATCCTTTTTTGTTTTGATATAAATAAAACATAAAAACTTATTGAATGTTTATACGACCAGATTTGACATCCAGAGTAATGGTTTTGGTATAGTTGGTATTTTTGAAGCCAATAGTGATCTGTGCTCCCGTGGCCGTATTGGAGCCATTGATATAAACAAGGCCCTGGGGTGGCACAAAGGCAATATCCAGAGAACTTGGGGGCGTACCACCAGTCGGAGTAATAGCAACCTGATTGATATAAACGTCATCGTCGAGCATGCCAAATGTCTGTACAAGAATATCATTTGTATCATTGGAATTGTATATGTGATCTGCGCCAAGGCCATCAGCAAAAAGTAAATATGAACAGTTGGCTTGGCAAGTGGAAAGATGTAGGCCATAACCACCAGGTGGTCGAGAGCCACTGCTGGTAGTCAAGCCAATAAGGGAGTTGATGTTGGCTTGCCTCAAAATAGTACTCAATCTTTCTGCTTCGTTGTCCAAAGCGGCCTTTTGGCTAGAGCCACGGAAGTTGGCAATCACCAAAACAGAAATCATAGCAATAATACCAGCGGCGACTACTAATTCGGCGATCGTAAATCCTTTTGTATTTTTTATTTTTTTTATCAAGACAATATCCATAAATATTAATAAAGAGTAAGGGAAAGATATTTTGTCAGAATCCACTGCCCACAAAGAAGGGTGATAAGGGCGCTCGGAGTCAAAAAGGTGCCGAAGGGAATAGCTGATTGCATGCTCTTTTTTTTACTAATTATGAGAAAAATACCGACTGCGGCTCCGGAAATATAAGCGAGGAAAAGACAAACCAAAGTGTGCGGCCAGCCCAAGAGAAACCCGATTAAAAAACCCAGACGAATATCTCCCCCACCAATCCACTTGCCTTTGGATAAAATAAATTGGGCCAAGAAAAAACCACCACCGACCAGTCCGCCCAAAAAATAACCAGAAAAAAATGACCAAAAGCCCTGGGCAGTGGGGGCTGAAAAATAAATTAATAAATTAAATATTAAGGCAAGAAAAATGGCCGGCAAGGTGACAACATCAGGAATCAAATAATACCTTAGATCATAAATAAAAATAAAAAGAAAAACGGCTGCAAAAAAACAATAGCCAACAAAATATAAAATAGCAATAGAACCAAGAACAAAAGAAAAATAAATTTTTAAAGAAATAAGCACAAAAATAAGGCCGCAAGCGAACTCCACTAGGGGATATTGGAGGGAAATTGTCTGCCGGCAATGACGACAATGACCGCGAAGTAACAGGTAACTAATAATGGGCAAATTGTCGTACCAGATAATCTGTTTTCTGCATTTTGGACAATGAGAGCGCTCAGTGACAAAAGGTTGCTTCGTATGCAGGCGATAAACCAAGCAATTAATAAAACTCCCTATGATCAAACCAAATAAAAAAGAAAAAATAATAAACAAATAAAACATGATATTATTATAACACAAAACCCTTCTTGTGTTGAGAAGAAGGGTTTTGGGTGACAAGTAATTACCTTATATAGTTGGGAACACCAGAGTGGACGCCCGAAGACAAACCGCCAGAGGGACTTTCTAAAGTAAAGGTAATAGTATAGGTAGAGCCATCACTTGAATAAACATAATCAGACCCACCCGGAGAGGGGTTCGCTTGAATTTTTGCCATATAAGTACTACCGGAAACCGAGGAATTAAAACCGTTGGCAGAACTAAGGCTAGTCCTGGGATCTACACCCAGTGCTCCATCTTGTACCACGCCACCAATGGTGCCAGAAGGATAACCGCCCAAGTCATTGAAATAAAGCTCAAGGGCGGTTTGGATATTGCGAACATCCCCCAACCTGCGGCTATCGCGTGATTTTATCCTGGCGTTGTTTAATGAAGTTACGGCCAAGGTAGCCAAAAGCCCAATAATCGCTATGACCAGTAAAAGCTCAATTAAAGTAAACCCGGGTTGACTTTTTTGTTTGTAAAACATATTTTAAAAATAGTTTCTATTGTATTATTATTTATTATAGCTTAAAATTATAATAATTAACAACAAAGAACGGTGGATAATGGCAAAAGATAAATACTATAAAAATCTTAAATCTTTTCTTGTTTCGCACAAATATCCTTTTTTATTGACTCTAATTATAATATTGGGGCTATTTTTGAGGTTGGTGAATATCGAGAAAGAACCATATTGGTGCGATGAACTTTTAAGTTTGGGAGTGGCAAAACACTATATTAACAATCTGGCAGAAATGTGGGATTATTTACGATTGGTAGATATACACCCACCGCTCTATTATTATTTGCTTAGTTTTTGGATAAAAATATTCGGCCACGGAGAAGCCGCCACAAGGGCAATGTCCCTTGTCTTTAGTTTGGGTGTTGTATGGTTAACTTATATAGCCGGAGTAGTTTTTTTAAAAAACAAAAAAATAGCTATCGTTGCCTCGTTTTTGGCGGCTATTTTGCCAATGCAGATAGAGTATGGCCAAGAGGCTAGACCTTATGCTATTTATTGTTTCTTTGGTTTGGCCAGTATTATCCTGCTGGCCAAATATTTTGAAGCTGAAAAAAAGAATAAAAAAATTTTATTATCTTTCTTCTACGCAGCGACAAGCATAATTGGCCTTTATCTTCACTACTCGTTTCTGCTAATAATAATACCAACGGCCAGCTGGTGGTTGATAAAAGTAATAAAAGAAAAAAAGAGTAAGGATTTTCTATGGTGGCTGGGGACTATGACAATAATTTTTCTAGGTTTTTACCCGTGGCTATCAGTATTTATTTTTAAAAGCTTTTTGTCCAATAATGTGATAACTAATAGCCAGATACTGATGACCACGGCTAGGCCTTTTGATTTTATGGAAACCGCAATGAGCCAACTAATATGGACGAACAAAATGCCCCTATCCTCTCCAGTGGAGGTGTTTGCTGCTTTTGTTGTAAAAATTTTTGTATTAATACTTGTACTAATAATTATAACCAACGGAAAAGACCACTTTAAAAAAAATCGGTCGGCAATAAATTTTATAGGGTGGGTAATAGTCATAAGCAGCCTGCTTTTTCTTTTTATGCCCAGCTCCAATGCTTATACAACGCTCCTGGAAAGACACCTGATAGTTGACTCTGTTCTCTTGGCTTTATTGCTGTCTTTTTTGATAGTCTTTGGGTTGCGAAAAAGCCGGTGGATATTGATAGCTTTGGGTTTGATAGTTGTAAGCTTATTCACTCTAAATATAAAAATATTGAGCGATGATTCACTTTTTGATATCAACAGCCGCTTTGGAATAGTGGCCAATTATATAAATGAGCAATACAAGGATGGCGACCTGCTTTTGATCAATGATAGTATAGTTAGATCGGATATGAATTATTATTTGAGAAACGATATTCAGGGCTTTAAGACTATTTATCCAACGATTATTGGCGAGAATGATCTTTTGGCAACAAGAGACACCTTGGGTTTTGTGGAAAGCGCTTTTCATTTATTAAAAGAAACTGGTATGGTGGAAAGTCGCTTAAATATAAAAATGAATTATCTGATAAAAAAATATAACCCAAAAAGGGTCTGGGTTGTTTGTGCTTCTGATGATGTCAAAGACTGGTTTCGGACGGACGATTGGCGCATGGCATTTAAACCAATCGGCAAACTCTTCCCGGTAAGTTTATACGTCAAAATAGAACCAACAAAAAATAAATAATATTATGCCAAAAATACACCCGGGCAAAAGAGTAATAGCCGTTTTGCCAGCTTATAATGCCGAGAAAACCCTAAAAAAAACACTCGACGATATACCAAAAGATTGGGTAGATGAAATAATATTGGTAGATGACGCCAGCGGAGACAAAACAGTTGAATTGGCCAGATTTTTGGGGATAAAAACATTCACTCATAATAAAAATTTGGGTTACGGAGGAAACCAAAAAACTTGTTATACAGAAGCCCTAAAACTGGGAGCCGATATCGCCATAATGATACACCCGGACCACCAATATGATCCGCGCTTGGTGCCAGATTTACTTTTGCCACTTTTAAGAGAGGACGCAGATGCTGTTTTTGGATCAAGGATGATGAGACCGGGTGGAGCCAGAAATGGAGGCATGCCCAGCTGGAAATACTGGGCCAATATTTTTTTAACTAAGTTGGAAAACCTGATACTTGGCCTTAGGTTGACCGAATATCATTCCGGTTTTCGCGCTTATTCAAAAAAAGCTCTAGAACAAATAAATTTTTTGGACAATTCGGATGATTTTGTTTTTGATACAGAGATAATTATACAACTTCGAATAAAAAAAATGCATATCCAAGAAGTGCCAATTAGTACTCGTTATTTTAAAGAAGCTTCGATGATAGGATTCAAGAGAAGCCTGATCTACGGCCTGAGTATTATAAAAAATTTGGGAGAATATATTTTATTTAGGTTGGGCTGGAAAAAATACAAAAAATTTGGATAGTTAATACAAATTACAGATGTTAAAATGATATTTAAAAAGATAATTAACTATTTTCTCCAAAAAAAATTTATCCGCTTCGCTATTTCCGGAGGCATAGCCACGGTAGTGGATATCTCCCTGCTATATATACTAACAGAATGGTTGGGCATCTGGTATTTAATATCCTCCGTCTTTTCTTTTCTGGTGGGCTCAATTACTCATTTCTCAATTAGCCGCGCGTGGGTATTTGATGATAGGGGCAAAAAATACTGGCAACAATATAAATCTTTTTTTGTTATACACTTGGTCGGGCTGGCGATAAATACGGCCGCACTTTATATTCTCGTAGAATATTTTGATGTTTATTATATAGCCGCCAAAATTATTACGGTTATTTTTGGTGTAAGTTGGACATTTTGGGCTAACAAAAAATTAACTTTTGAAAAAACCTAAAAGAATAGTAACGAAAAATAAAATTTTACAACAAAAACGCCCCTCATGCGTAAGGGGCGTTTTATAAAAACCGAAATTTACTGAATACCGTTGGGGGTGGCGGTTCTCGCGCCTGAGGCTAGACCACCAGTAGCTCCCTCAAGACTGAAAGTAATCATATAGCTTTGGGTGCTAGCAGCACAAGTGGTGGGCGCAGCTGAAGTGGCACTACAATAAGTGTAATCAGCACCATTTGGTGTCGGATTGCTCGGGACTTGACCCATATAAACTGTGCCAGAGGTAGAACCAGTAGCAGTAAATCCACCGGCGCTAAGAGCTGCATAATTACTAGAACCAAGTGTCTGGCCTGTGCCAACGCTTGGATAGCCATTTTGATCAACAAAATATAATTCTAAAGCAGTCTGGATTTGTTTGATATCAGAAACACGTTTGGCGTCTCTGGATTTTTGACGAGCATTGTTTAGAGCCACGACAGAAAGAGTAGCTAGAAGACCAATAATGGCGATAACAACCAAGAGCTCAATCAAAGTAAAACCTTTTCTATTTTTCATAAATTTTTAACAAATTACTTATTTAATAAACCTAGCTAGATTTATTACAAAAAAAGATTTCGACCTTTGCTTTTGTATTTTGTAACTAAATGCAAATAATTATTTATCCACAGTTTAATTATAACATCAAAACAAAAAAAGGACAAATATTTTGCTGAAATAAGCTATTTACTAAAAGCCAGAAGACATATTATACATAGGCATAATGACAGCCGCGACCATGATACCGACCCCCACGCCCATAACTACCATAATCATAGGCTCTATAAGACTAATAAGGTTGGCGACCAAGGACTCGACCTCTCTAGCGTAGAAATCGGTCATTTTGCTCAAAACATCACTGATGCGGCCTGTTTTTTCGCCAACCGAAAGCATGTGGGCAATCATAGGCGGTATCTCCTTGCTCTTCAAAAATAACGTGGCAATAGGATTGCCGTCCTGGACATCTTTGGCTGTGCGGTCGATTAGGTCTTTGTAGTAAGCATTGCCCACAACATCACTGACAATATTCAAAGAGGTAGTAATGGGGACCCCGCCTTCCACTAAAGTTGCCATGCTGCGAGTAAAGCGCACGAGATAAATACGCTGGAAAAGTGTGCCAAAAACTGGCAATTTCAACTTGAGATAGTCCCACTTGCGGCGAGGCCCGGGCTGACGAAGTAGATATCTCATGCCGACAACGAAAATAACAGCAAAAATAATTATGGCCCACCAATAATTTACCAAGAAAGCACTGGTGCCGATCAAAAGTCTCGTGGCCAGCGGCAATTCGCCGCCAGTTTCCGATAATATAGCAGTAATTTTTGGTACAACGAAAACCATCATTATAATACCGACGCCGCCGAGGGCCGCCAAAATAAAGGCGGGATAAATCATTGAGCCCTTGATCTTACTCATAAGAGCATAATCTTTTTCTTGCTCATCAGCCAGATAGTTTAAAACTTTGTCCAAGCTGCCCGACGTCTCCCCGGATCGCACCATGGCAATAAAAAATGGACTAAATATCTTTTTGTGGCGCTCCAGAGAGTTGGAAAGCCTTTCGCCGCCCTCTACATCATCGGCGATTTCGGAGATGGCAGACTTAAAAGCATTGTTTTCTGTCTGTTCTATCAAAATACGCAATGACTGCACAATGGGAAGAGTGGCTGTAGACATAACTGCTAATTGACGAGAAAACATAACTAGATCTTTTATTTTTACTCTATTAAAAAATGGCAGACTGATATTGAGCGCTGTTTTTTTGGCTTGAGCTTCAAGAAAAATAATAGCAACCCCTTGTTCACTAAGGGTTGCCACGGCATCATTTTTGTTGATAGACTCGATAAGCCCCTCAACACTCTGTCCTTCTTTGTTTTTGCCTCTATATTTGAATATCATATATTAATTGGCAACATGAAATTTTTGAGCCATGGCCTGAAAATCTATTTTATCAACAGCCGCCTTTAGGGCATCAGTATAACTAACTTCTCCGGTTTTTACCAACTCCAAGAGTGTCTGGTCTAGGCTACGCATCCCCTCTTCTTTGGACATTTGGATGACGCTTGTCAGCTGAGCAAAGCGTCCTTCTCTGATTAGGGCGCGGGAAGCAGAGTTGGAAATAAGAATTTCCATAACGGTAATCTCACCACCGCCACGACGCGGCAAAAGCTGCTGGACCAAAACCCCCAACAAGATCTCAGCAAGAGTATCTTTTGTTTTTTCACTTTCACTTTCGGGCACCAGCTTCACGAGATTATCAACAGCATCGGCAACAGAATTGGACTCGGTAATAGCTATTACTAAGCGGCCACTTTCTATAAAACTAAAAATATTATTTAAAATATCAGCACTTTCTATCTTGGAAAGAAAAACAATATCAACGTCGCTGTCTTTGGAAAACTTGAGGGCGTCAAGATAGCTGCCGCTATCGCGGCCTATCTCCCGCTGTTCAATAATGCTCTTTTCAGAAGTAAGAATATACTCTACAGGCTGTTCAAGAGTCAAAATATATTTTGACTCTGTTTTGTTAATATTATTTAAAAGAGACAAGGCTGTTGATGTCCGCCCGGAACCGTGGTGTCCAGAGATGATTATCAGACCGCTTTTGTTTTTGGTTAAGTCGGCAAATTCCCGACTAATACCCAAAAAATCTGGGTCATTGATGACAGTCGGGATATAAGTAAAAATCATTGACAGACTATTTTTTTGATAAAAGATATGAATTTTGAAACGAATATCACCCTCAAATGTGTGGGTAATAATAATAGATTTTTTTTGTTCAAATTCAGCTACTTCCTCTTTCGATAAAATAATTTTGACCACATCCTCCAAAAATTCATTACCAACAATATCTTCACTATCAAGAAGAACAAGGCGTTGATCTGAACGGACAATGGGCTTGGAGCCAGGCTCTAAATGAAAACAAGAAGCACCACTTTTAACAACACTATTTATTATTTTGTTGAGTATAAGGCTGCTTTGAGTAGACATATTGGTTGGGACATTAGAATTATTTAAAGATTATTCTTTGGTAACTGTTAATATTTCTTCAACGGTAGTTTTGCCTTCGAGGGCCTTGATAATACCATCCTGTTTGAGGGTCAACATGCCTTGTTGCACAAAAATTTCTTTGACTTTGTCAAGACTAGAACCTGAATAAATAATATTTTTTATCTCCTCGCTGATGTCCAAAACTTCAACGATGGCGGTGCGTCCCTTGTAGCCCGTCTGGTCGCAACGAGAACAACCCTTGCCATGATAAATGGTTTTTAGGCTTTCTTCGTTTATGCCCTTTGGTAGACTACCCTTGGGGATAGATTGAAAAATTTCTTTGGCTTGATCAACAAGGGTTTTGGGCATGGGTACTGGCTCTTTGCACTCCGCGCAGATACGCCGAACGAGCCTTTGGGCAATAATAACATTTAGGGTAGAGGCCAAAAGAAATGGTTCGACCTTCATGTCAATCAGACGGGGAATGGCGCCAAAAGCGTCATTGGTGTGAAGGGTGGACAAAACAGTGTGTCCAGTAAGGCTGGCATGGATGGCCAGTTCGGCTGTTTCGGCGTCGCGTATTTCGCCAACCATGATAATATCTGGATCTTGACGGAGAATGGAGCGCAAGCCAGAAGCAAAAGTAAATTTCACTTCTGGGTGAACCTGTGATTGGTTGACACCAGTCAAATAATATTCTACTGGGTCTTCAAGGGTAACAATGTTTACTTCTTCTTTGTTGAGGATCTGCAGGGCGGCATAAAGAGTGGTTGACTTACCGGAACCAGTAGGGCCAGTAACAAGAAACATGCCATGCGGTTTAACAATGTTGTTGTACATCAATTCTAAATTTTTACCCTCAAAGCCCAAATCCTCCCAAGTGGAAACGCCGTGAGAAGTATCCAGAATCCTCATTACCACCTTTTCTTGACTATATAGGGGAAGCGTAGATACACGGAAATCGATATTTTTGTTGTTGATATTGAGACGAATGCGGCCGTCCTGGGGAATTCTGGTTTCGTCAATTTTTAGATTGGCCATGACTTTGATGCGTGAAACTATAGCGGCATGAACATATTTCGGCAAAAGAAGAGATGTTTGCAAAAGCCCGTCAATACGATAACGCACTCGTGTCTCTCCGGTTGTTGGCTCTATATGAACATCTGAAGCGCCAAGCTCTACGGCGTGTTTCAAAATAACAGAGACCATCTTGGAAATGGGCGCTGATTTGATAACCTGATCCATTTTGTCTTCGCCAGGTTCTTCGGTCTCAAATTTATCTTCAGCAACTTTTAAAGCTTCACTGACTTCAGTTTTGAGGCTACCATATTGCTGCAAAGCTTTATTGAAGCTGCTCGGAGAGGTGATATAATATTCAATCTGCAACCCTTTGCCTCGAGCTACAAAATCGGCAGCTTCTCTGGCTTTTATATTTAGGGCGTCAACAAGGGCAACTTTGAGCAAATCATTTTCTTTGGCGAAAACAACCATTTGATAGTTTTCTGCCAAGTCTCTAGGGAGAATAAAAAGTATGGCGCCAGGAATGCGCTCCTCCCCCAAAACTGTATAGGGTAAGTTAAAAATTGCCGCTTTAGCCTTGGTGATATCTTCTTCGGAAATATCTTTTGTCTTTTGGAGGGCTTGTTCTAGTTTTGGTAAATCTAACTCTAATTTTAGCTGGTTAATGTCAGCAGCTGTAATTTTGCCATTAGATAAAAAATAATCAAGAATTTTATCCTTGAGATCCTCTGTTTTTTTCATAAAATAAAATTACTGAGCGAAATAAGGAGCAAAGGGATCGGCTTTGCCAACATTGCTAGGCACTATTGGCCAGTCACCTATTTTTTTTAACTTTGCGAAGAGACTATCTTCCAAAATGGCTGCCTCTTTTTGGGCGGGGTTAGCGTTGGCTCCGGTTTGAATAGTGGTGTTAATTAGGCTATTAACCTCACTATTATTATAAATATTGGCCACTGAATCATTTTTGGAATTATTAAAATAAATATAAATATTTAGACCGGCCATCAAAGCTATGACCGCTAAATAGGTGATTAATTTCTTTTTTGATAATTGAGAGCGATTGGCCAACATAAAACTATTTAAGATAATAAGCAGTTAAAAATACGGATAGCGAGCCATCAGAAGGGGTAAAATTGAAAGAGTTGATGTCCATCAGTCTGATATTGTTTTCGATAAGGGCAAAAAGCTGTTTAACTTTATTGTAACTAATATTGGAAAGGCTAAAATTAATACTAAGGGATTTTAGTTGTCGAGTAACGTTTTTTTCTGCCTGAGCGCCCCCAGAACCCGAAGGAATTTTTTGCGGTTCAGGTTTTTTTTCTTCATTTAGTTGGATACTAATGCTCTCTACCTTGGCCTTAACTTGTTCTGACAGGCTCTCAAGGTTGATATAAAGATTGGCTTCATCAGGACCAATGGGAATAATTTCGCCAACCTTTTGCTTGTCCTCAGAGCTTATGGCATCATAACTCATAATGATTTTTTTGTATTTTTGGATCTGGGACATTTTCTGGTTGAATTCTGATTCTTTGGCCGAATAAAGAGTCTGATTTGCTTTATATTTGTTGTTCTCTGGGCTAATAAGAAAAAAATAACCCGGGAGTAATAAAATAAAAAAAAGTAAAAAGACTAAAACCCCAAAATGTTTTTTATAAAATGGTATATTCTTTTTTTGTTCTTCGGTGACGGTTGTTTCCATATCTTATTTTTATTATTGCGGTTGAGTATTGTTGTCGGCATTACCCACCTTTTCAATCACAGAGTGGGGAACAATAAAACTTATACTAAAAGACACACCGGGATCACCTGGCTGTTCTGTTTTTTCAAAGGTCAGATTGGTCAATTTTACATCTTGGTAAATCGGGCTGGAATTTAAAACTACTAGCTCTTCTGCCATGGAGCGCAAGTTTAGAGCTTTGCCGCCGAGATCAACACCGCCGAGGTCAGTCACCGATAAACCCGTAAAATAAACGTTGCCAGCTGTATGATTTTCCAGGGTGGGGAAAAACTGACTCCAGTAGACATGATTCTTGAAAACATTGTTCAGATTATTAAACTGCTGGGAAAGACTACCATAATCTTTTATCTCTGATTCAAATTCGGTTATTTTTTTATCTATCAATATGAGTTTTTCTTTAAGCAGATTTATATCCTCATTGTAGCGCTTATTTTTGCTCTCAAAATAGATATAGGGAGAAAAAACAACTAACAAGCTGATAATAAAAATAAAAAAATAGCTCCAAATAATCTGGGTGTCGGTAAACCCCTTGGGGCTGCTGGGGAGTAAGTTCACAACCAATCCTGGCTCATCAGTATTTTTATTGGCAGACTTGACCTCATTGAAACCACCAATTTCTTTCTTGACCTGGACCACCTTGGTGGAAGGAATAATTTTGGCGGGAGGAGAATAAGTGCTTACTGGAGAATGGGTCGGGGCAGCGGGTGTTGTTTTTGGGGGCTGAATTTTGACCTCATTCACGGCGACAACTGACGATTCTTTTGGGCTTTTTAATTTCTTCTTAAATAGACGACCAAAAAAAGACGGCTTGGGTGTCTTTGGCTTGCCAACAACATGCGAAGGTTGCGTGTTGGCTATAATTTTTTTGCCATCATCTTTTGCGGGCATATGAAGACCGGGGCTTACTGGGTCCTTTTTGGGACTGTGGTGCCTGGCTTGCTGTAATTCTCCGGGTAAAAAATTTATGCCCTCGTCTTTGTCGTTGTTATTTTTTGGGTGATCAAACATAAAAAATTATATTTCTCTCATAGCCAGTCCAACAGCAACAGAGAACCGCGGACCGATTTCGGTCAAGACTGGTTTTAGCTCCAAGGGATAAACTATCTTATCCCAAGGGTCGCCGATAATAACTTTGATGTCTAAGATTTTGGAGAGAAAAGATGGCAATTCCGGCAAAAACGAACTGCCTCCGGTTAAAATTATTTTCTCTACCTTGTTCTGAGTTGGATTTTGCGCCAAATAAATATCCAGAGAATATTTTATCTCATTAATAATCGGATTGATGGCTGTTTTTATCGTATCCGGCAGACCGCCTGGGCCAAGCGAAGAAAAGCCAATATCTCTTTTAAACTGTTCGGCCCGACCGAGATCCACGTTTAAACTAGACATTATTGATTTGGTTAGGGTGGTACCGCCGACGTCAATACTTCTGGTGAGGACTGGGATGCCACTTTCTATAATGCAAATATTACTAGAAACAGCCCCAACATCAACGATCATAATAGAGGCTGGATCATTGCCGGCCAAAGAGCGCTCAAGAGCAAAGGATTCTGTTTCTAGGCTGACAAGCTCCAGCTCGGCAGCACGGAAAATCCGAATATATCTTTCTACTATTTTTTTGGGTGCGGCAGTTAGAAGAACTTTTGTGTTATTTTTTAGTAGTTGATTGACTGGAGTGCTGCCCTTGACGGTTCCTTTGTGGCTAAAAATTTTGTCAAGGAAGGAGCCCTGCTTGGCATCACCCGCTTCGCCATTTGGAGAGACGGCATTCTCTTTATTGTTCGGGTTTGTGTTGTTAATCGGCGGAATAACACTCTTTTTGTCTGGCCGCACGGGGACGACCTTCCAGTCGAGGGTCATCTCTTCCATGGGAAGGGGAATAAATTTTTTGGCTTCCCACTGAATAGCTTTGGCTAGGTCTTTTTTGCTCATGGAAGGGAGATTGATAATCGAACTAAAAACAGAAAAGCTAGGCAGGGCGGCAACAACTTTTTTGCTGCTCATGCGACTTTTTTTGCAGATATCTTTGATAATGTTGACAATTTTATCCTCCATCTCTTTGGATGAGGAACGGATAATGTCAGTGGGCTGCTCTACATAACCATAGGTTAAAAGTAAGGCTCGACCCCCCTTGTCTTGTAGTTCCACAATTTTAATGGCGGAAGTACCTAAATCAACGCCTAAATAGCTTCTCTTTGGACTAATTATATCCATAAATAAGTAATAACTAAAATTGAGCGATTGAACTCTGGTGTTTAATAAAAACTATCGCTTATGTCTGATTTTATTATAACACAAAAAATAATTTATTCCTACAAGGCCAAGTGGGATAAACAGACAATTTGTTGTAATTGACTTAAATAACTAAAGGGATTAACATTATAATAAGTCGAGAGTAAATAAAATAATAATTAATTGGCTGGCAAAAAATAAAAATTTTGACTGCCAAAGAGAAAAAATATATGCAAATATTGTATATAATATTAGCCGTTTTGGTTGTCGCCTTGGTGTGGCTAGTCGGTGTCTATAACGGCCTGATTCGCCTGAAAAATCGCACTGATGAGGCGGCTTCGGATATCGATGTCCAGCTCAAAAGAAGGCATGATCTTATCCCAAACCTAGTGGAAACGGTCAAGGGTTATGCCACACACGAAAGAGAGGTGTTTGAAAAAGTGACTGAGGCTAGAGCTTCGGCTATGCAGGCCACTGGCATGGAAGCCAAGGCTAAGGCAGAAAATGCCCTGATGGATACCATGAAAAGTTTATTTGCGGTAGCGGAAAATTATCCACAGCTTCGTGCTTCGGAAAATTTTGCCAAACTACAAGATGAACTCTCGGATACGGAGAATAAAATCCAAGCTTCCAGAAGATTTTATAATGGTAATGTACGCGACTTCAATACCAAGATCCAGGTGTTCCCGAATAATATGGTGGCTGGCATGTTGAAGTTCACCAAATATGAATTTTTTGAAGTGGCTGATGCGAGTGAGAGAGAAAATGTGGAAGTAAAGTTTTAAAAAACACAAAATTCAATTAACAAAACTCAAAAAATGTTTTTTGTTAATTATTTTTTGATTTTTGTGATATATGTACCAACAAATTGACTCTAATAAAAGAAAGACATTGATTTTGATGACACTATTTTTGGCATTTGTCATATTTTTGGGTTGGGTAATTGGAAAAATTTATCCGGATTATGGCTATGGGCCGCTGGTAATGGCCGTGGTAATTTCTTTGGTGATGACTTTGGTTAGTTATTTTGCGGGAGATAAAATCAGTCTGGCCACTGCCGGGGCCAAAGGGCCAATCACTGTGAGTGATAATCCCTATGTTTATAGATTGGTAGAGAATCTATGCATCACGGCTGGCACACCGATGCCGAAAATTTATATTATCCAAGACCCGGGCATGAATGCTTTTGCCACAGGCCGTGACCCAGAGCATGCTTCTATTGCTTTGACGAGTGGAATAATCGAGGGGCTAGAGAATGAAGAATTGGAGGGTGTAATCGCCCATGAATTGTCGCACATTAAAAATTATGACATCAGAATAATGATGATCGTGGTGGTCTTGGTCGGAGCGATTTCTATTTTGAGCGACTACTTTCTAAGATCTAGATGGCGAAAGAGAGATTCTAACGAGAGTAATGGTAATGTGGGTGCGATTTTGATGGTAGTAGGAATAATCTTGATAGTCCTCTCCCCGATTATCGCTGAGTTGATAAAGTTGGCGATCTCTAGAAAAAGAGAATTTTTGGCAGATGCTGATGGCGCACTTCTAACTAGATACCCGGAAGGATTGGCTAGGGCACTAGAAAAAATCACCAATAATTCTACGCCTCTGATCAAGGCCAATACGGCCACGGCCCACCTCTATATTGCCAGCCCGTTCGGAGCCAGGGCCACTAGTGGCTTTAAAAAACTTTTTTCCACTCATCCGCCAGTGGAAGAAAGAATCCGACAACTCAGGTCAATGGCTTAAACCTACGAATATACAAATCAGTTACAAATATACGAATATTTTATTCGTATATTTGTAATTAATTCGTAATTTGTATTATGGAATTGTTAAAAGAAATAACGGAAAAAGATCTAGGCATTAGTGAGGAAACGATCAGCGAGACAATCAAATACAAAGTCCGCCGGGCTGCTCGGGCGGTGGTTTTGGATCAGGAAAATAAGGTGGCAATAGTGTGGAACGGTAAAGAAAAACACCATAAAATTCCCGGGGGTAAAATAGAAGAGGGCGAAGATATTCAAGAAGCGCTGCGGCGAGAAATAAAAGAAGAGGTTGGTTGCCAAGCGGAAATGATCGGGGAGGTGGGTTGCATTGTAGAATTCAAGAACAAATTTGAAGAATTGCATTTTTCTTATTGTTACTTGGCAAGAATAAAAGGCGAAAAAGGAGAACCGGAGTTTACTGAGCAAGAAAAAGAACATGGTTTCCAGCTTAAATGGGAGTCATTGGACGAGGCGATAAGTTTGTTCGGGAATGATCAGCCCGATGGCTATTGGGGTAAATTTATGTGGCGGCGAGATTTTGATTTTTTGCTGAAAGCCAAAGAACTATTAGATAATGAACAGAAAAATAAGCGACCATTGGTGGGTGTTGGAGTGATGATCCAGAATAAAAAAGGCGAAGTATTGATAGGACTACGCAAGAGCCAACACGCTAATGGCGAGTGGAGCTTCCCGGGCGGGCATGTGGAATTCGGGGAAAGGATTGAAGAGACAGCAAGAAAAGAGGTCTTGGAGGAGACCGGACTAGAGATTGAAAAAATGGAATTGATTTCGGTGGCTGACCAGATGCGCTATATAGAAACAGAGGGCAAACATTATTTGAATATCGGATTTAAGGGAGAGTATGAGGGTGGAGAACCAAAAGTATTGGAACCGGAAAAATGCGCCGAGTGGCGGTGGTTTTCACTCGACAATCTGCCGACTCCCCTGCTAGAAGGGACGGAGCTAGTGATAAAAAATTACTTAAAGGGGAAGATATATTAATAATAAAAAATTAATAGAAATAAAAAGGGAGCTACGCTTGTAGCTCCCTTGGTTCATGGGACGATGCCGGTGTCACTTTTTTTTGACGACGGGATTTTTGCGCTTTACCGTCAGAGTCGTGACCTTGCGGGAGTCCAGAACCTTTTTACATTTTGACATCTTACTCACCTCCTCATTGTCATTGTTGTTTTTTTGTTCACGCCGGATACCTTCCAAGCGGGAATAAAACTTGAGATCGATTTGGTCCGTATGGGTATTTACTTAGGTTTTCCACCGCCAACCAGGTATCCACGACTCTTTTTAGAAGATCCGGGTTCATTTTAGAAAAAAGTCGTTGGGCTTTTTGTTTGAAGGATTTATTTTGAACCGCAGACCAAGCACAATCAAGTTGTAATACCACATGGACTATACCCCCTTCGCACGAAAAATCCAAAGGGAAAAGTCTGCAGAATAGCGGTCTTTTCTCGTGGATAGAACAGAGCCCATTTTCTCTCCACGGGCAAGGGGGTTTATAGATCTCAACGTCTATTGGCCCCTCCAAGAAAGGGTTGATAAATTTACTCTCGTTGACCTGCAGAATTTCAACCCCTGCCTCATAAAGTGGCTCTTCTTCTTCTGGCATGAGCCAAATATAGCCGCGACAATCATCGTGGGTGCATGACGAACAGGCTCGACTAATGCCACTCAATAAAACATCCAAGGCTGCATACAATTGATCAAGATTTGCTATCATGTCACCACCTCCCTTACGGCTCCAATTTCTATCAGCTTGCTGACGAATGATCGGAACTCCGGCTCTTCAACTTCTTCAGAGAAGCGCCCCACCAAAATCTCCTCTGCACATTGCCCAGAAGAAATTAGGAATCGGATAATTTCCGTAGCGGTTTCATCGATACGAATCGCCTGATAGCGGGTTATAAGATAAGGAATACGGTGAAATGTATTCAATATAGTATAATTATCCACCATCAGCCGCCGATATGGTTTTGGGAAGGTGATCGGTAATGCTCGACGTCGGATTTTTCTCAATGGGTTGGGTGGGCTGTTAAGGCCCCGGACAGCATAATCAACGCAAAATCCACACGCTTGACTGCAATCAACCTTACAACCGCAGAGGCATTCTGACAAAACCGGGCAAGACCGGCACGGTTCTGTGACCCAGGACAGATCCCGAAACTCTTGAAGCTCCTTGCTCTGCCATATCGCCTCAATGGGTTTTAACAGAACATTACCATAAACCTTTATTGATTGATTGCAGACACGGACATCGCCGTCCGGATTGACGGCCGCAAAGGTTATCCCTGCTCCACAGTCAGAATGCATGTTCTCGGTGATCAGCCTCGGGTCTAGACAAAAAGGAATGGCAGTACCAAAGCCGACCGGCATGCCAAAATCATCACGCGCTTTAATCATCTGCCCTAAGGCAATCTGGAATTGCTCTAGTGAGGGCTTCAACACATTAGACATCTGGCTACCGAGACCGCCATCCTCATAGCGATCAACGAACACCGATTCCATGCCGAGCTGGCTGGCAAGCTTTATAACTTCGTACACCTGATCATAGTTCCATGCGGTCAAAACCGGTATACACCGAACATCAAAGCCATCTTGAATATATTGTCTAATATTCTCAATGGTTTTGTCGTACCCGCCAGGAAAGCGGGTATGACGTTCGTGCGTGGTTTTGTTTCCGTGAATAGGAATACCAATACAGGCGAGACGACGCGAAAGGCCCTGTAAATAAATAAGCCCGTTCGTCACAATTGTTATGGAAGAACGCCGCGCCAGCAGGTTGATGTATTGATTCAGCTTTCCGACTCCTAATAATGATGGCTCTCCGCCAATCAAATAGACGTGGGGAACCCAAGAGTCATAGATAGACTGGATGATTTTGTCCATCTTTGTCTCGTTAAAGGGTACCCCGCGGAGAGGGTTGTAACAAAAAACACATCCCGGATCTGAAGTGCAGCGATAGGTCGTTTCTATATGCACCAGATCCGGAACAGGAGGAATTTGGATTTTGAACATGTCAACCTCTCAATGTTGTGTTTTCATCACCTCTATCATCGCCTCTGTAGAATCATTCGGGGTGGCGCGATTTCTCTTTTCCTTACCACATGTAAGGCAAAGGTGAGTGATTATATACTCGCCTGAACGACTCTCCACATAAACGGGCTTCATCAGGCCATGACACGGATTCTTTCTATCGCCAGGATTATTGTCGACATGCTGGCTGTAAAGACAGCTAGGGCAATGATTAGTATATCCATTGCCGGTTATCTCCGCTCCACAGTGTCCGCACGTAAAATTTTCCCGGCAACGCGTGAACTTCTTTGCTGACAACTCTCTACCTCCATTAATTTTTTAAGGTACAATGCATGCAACTAAACATGCGTTATTTAGCAGATAATCATAAACTTATGACTATCAAAATATTTTTGCACATTATCCAATATTTGTCAAGTTTTATACTATATACTCATTTTTAATGGAACATTAGAAAAACAAAAAAATACACACAAAAAAATAAAATATTTGGTGTTTTTTACTCCAATCTTTTATTTTTTTCTCAATAAAACAATATTACTGGCTTTGGCTTTCCCTAGCTCTGCTATTCGATCTCGCTCAAACCAGCCCAAAAATTCAAACGTACCATTCAGTCTAACCAACGATATCAATTCCTGGGGAAAGATCAATTTGAGCTCGTCTTGGTCTACAAACTCAGTTTTCTTCCCGTGATCATTTATATTTAATTTGATTGTCTGCAAAATCGTCTGTTTCAATGTGTCCTTTACCCCAATCTGATAAGCAGTCATTACTGTTATTCCATCTTTTTTCATAGTCCAAGTTTGTGGTTTGTAAAATTCTTTATTATCCCAATCCAACGGCATGTTTTCTATGAGGTATAAACCACCTTTGTTGAGAGAGGCCGAAACGGAATTCAAGTGTTTTAGAAAATCATTATTATTTTTTAGATAAATGATAGAGCCCATCAAAATATAAGCAAAATCAGCCCTTTCTTTTAACTTAAAATTGGCCATGTCTTTTTGAACTTTTTTAATCTTAATTTTTCCCTGTTTTTCTTTTGCTCCCAAGTAACCCAGCATAGCAGCGCTTGAGTCAAGACCAACTGCCTTGTATCCCCTTCGAGCAAATTCCAACAATTGGCCAGCTGGGCCACAGGCAATATCTAATACTTTTTTTACTTTAATCTTGCTGTATTTTTTTATAAACTCTTCAAATAAATTTACCTGTTTTTTAATATCGCGGAAGTCAAAGGCAATATCATAATATAGGGGGTTGTTATAAATTTTACTCTCTGCCATATATTTTATTTTAAATTATATAAATTATATTAGCACAAAAACATAAATTATTATAACTAGCTTATAAATACCCGTATTGGCTCGACGCACATTGATTTGACATTAAATTCTTTTTATGTTATATACTTTGAATGCTAAACTCACGTTAAATTGCACATAAAATAAATATGAGACAAGGAGAAGTGTTATGTCCAATCTTCCTTTTGATGTCGGTGACCGCGTCATTAATTTAACGGCCGAATTGCATGATTGGCCTGATAAGAAAGGGGTGGTTGCCAAGGTTGATGGCGGTCAATTTTTAGTCCGCTACGATGATAGCGGCAATGAGCGCTGGAAGCAATACATCAACCTACGCCTATCAAATGCATGATGTAAAAGGCTTTGACCCATATGCCATGGAGTAAGGGTCTTTTTCTTTTTAAAAAACGTGTTTCAAAAAACCGCCCAGACGGATGTCGGGGCGGTCTTTTATTTTGGTTAGATCTAGTTGCCGCTAGGGATTTTGGCTAGATCGGCGTTGGTAATGCCTAGAGACAGCTTGGGGAAAACGCTCATAGCATTGGCCCAAGTGATCTCCCAGCGCTGGCCGCTAAAATCCACATACCAGAGGCGACCACGGTCCTCGACTTGGAGTAAAAATCTACCTCTATTTTGATATGCCATAGTCCTATCAAAAGACAATTTGTCATTACCGCGATTGGCTGGGTTAGAAGCAACAAAGGGATTGTAACCATACTTCACTTCTGAATAATCGCTGAAGCCATCATCGTCACTATCAACATCAGAAGAAACAGATTCTAGGTTGATGGGGATTTTGTTCAAATCATTATTAGTAATACCGGCTGCTAGAGATGGCAGGACCGACATCATATTGTCAAAGGTAACCTCGTATTTTTTATAATTTACTGGATAAATATAAAAGATACGTCCACGATCTTCAGTCGCCAATAGCAGACGGCCGGCTAGTCTTTTGGCAAAATTCGGATCGGCTTTGGGCGCTGGCAAGGTAATCAAGCCAATCGCCGCTTGGCCGATAAGAGCAGTGTCATCTTCGGTAACCAAGCCATCGCGATTTACATCAGCTACATATTTTTGATAAAGATTTAGAGCGGCGACGCTAGTGCCTTTTACGTGACCAAGTACCAAAGCGGCATCATAGGTCTCGGCTAGACCATTACCATCAACATCGCCAAATCTGACTGGCAACTTGTCTACTTTACCCATAGCATAATCAGATATCACCTCTACGTCGGTATTGTCTAAAACACTATTGCTGGTCACTTCAGCTACAGTCAATTGTGCTGTTGTAAGGGTGCTCTGCTTGGCCAAGTAGCGAGCCAAGAGTGCGGCATCATACATTTGGACTTGACCGTTGCCATCGAGGTCGCCAAGGAGCGAAGATTCATTTGTTTTTATATTGAAAGAATATATTTTACTTTCAACAGTTGTATTGTTGGCCGTGCAAACAACTTTATAAAAATAGTTGACGTTAGCTTGAAAACCAGAAATATTGTTTGTCCAATAATAGTAAAAGGTTGGTCTATCGCTTGGCCTATTTTGCGCAGCCATTTGAGTCGATGAAAAATCTTTTAAGTCTGAACTGGTACTATACAAGACATCACAATTGCTGGAAGAGCGATTCAAATACCAATTAAAAACTACAGAATTTGAACTCACAATATCAACTTTGACGTCAGTAATAATTGGATTAGTGTCATCAATTATTGTAACTGTTTTTGTTAATACATTGTTGCCTTCATTTGATTCGTCAACAACATTGTTGTAGGTAGGGCTAAGACTATTCCTATCTACTTCAACCTTCACATTGGAATAAACAGAGCTGGTGGCCAAACCCTCAAAAGAAGAAATTAATACAAGCGGATATATACACTGTCCGGCTTCAATGGGTTCAGTGCTACCGTTTATGGCTGTCTTTCCATTAACAGTAAATTCTGTCGATATCTGGGGATTAGATGATTTAGAGATCATACCACGGTTACAGACTTTAGCCCTTAATACATAGTCGAGACCACCAAAATTTCTGGCATATTCAATATCTTCAACTGTTAAATCTGGCTTGTTGGCTGACGGTACATAATTTGAATTGTACAGAACGGAGCTACCCCCAAACGTCTTTACTAGAGCACCGTCTACCCAAGGGCCAAAAGATAATGAGACAGGGGTGGTGGATAAATCTGACCACATAAATTGGCCATAATCACCCAAGGAAGTAAGCTTGACCATGCCGCCGTCTGCGTTGGTAACAGTCCCTTTGACAATGTAAGTCCTCATGCGACCAGCGGTAATAGTCTCTGGCGCCAAGAGCGCAAATTCAATTATTGATTCATTTCCTATGGTACCATTGCCTAATATTAATGATGGGTTGGTCTCTTCATATAAATAGGTGCCCGCTATACCTACGTTGCCGCCTGTCTCTAGTTTAAAACTAATCTTTTTCCAGGCGACATCACCAGCAGCGTCAGCAGCCACGGTAAACTTGTATAAAGTGGCCGTACCATTATTTAAAACACTTGTTGGCAAACTCTGCGTCATAAACGTCGGGACGGTCTTTCTGACGGTCATGTTATTGCCATAGACGTCGTTGCCAGCGAAGGTGTTAACCATGTTGGATGACTCACCAAGAGCAGAAAAGTTGTTGTCGCCATCAAAAATCAATCTTGGTTGATCACCGGAGTCAGCGCCGGCGCTGATGGTCGGAATTTCAGCTTTGACGGTCAATATGGCAGTAGAATCTTTGGGTACATACATATTCAAACCAGTGAAGTCAACGATGCCTCCGGAATTCAGATAACCTTCTTTGGTCACAGTATTGCCAGATTTGTCTTTATATTCCAAAATAACTTTATTGATGGAATCATAGTTACTCGGGTTGTCTTCCAAAATTCTAACTTTTGTTATGGTAAATGGTTCGCCAGAGGCGGTAAATTTGATGGCATTCATTTTGACGGTGGTGCCGGCAACAATGATAGCCGATGCTGGTTTGCCTCCGTCAGATGAAGTAATGGAACCAGCAGCGAGGGTCATGGCCTGCATAGTCACATCGCCGGTGGTGACCGATACACCAGAGGTGGCTGTGCCCTGCAAATCAACTACAAGCGCAAAGCTATTGGTGCCACTACCCGCCTTAATATCTGCATAAACATCAATCACTTTTGACTCGCCAGCGGCTAGATTTAAGTTATAAGCCGTGAAAACATTTTCAGTGGTATTATTAGAGGCCAAGGTGACCTTGGTTGCACCGATCTGCGTGGAGCCAGTCATCAGTTTCATGTTCTGCATGGTGCCTGATGTGGCCTGAGAAATATTGATAGTGTCAATATTGACTCCGCTATTGGCTCCGGCTGACACAACAAACGAAGCGACTTTGGCTTGAGTGGTTGGCTTGGTGAAATTCTGATTGCCATAGGCCTGGTTCTTGGTCAAAGTCAGGCTAGCCGTGGTGGTAGCACCCCCCATGGTTATATTTTTGGAGAAGCCATTATTATATTCATTTGATTCGGCCACTCTGTTGTCCCAGTCAATATTAGCGTCCACAAGATACGATTGGCCGTTCATTAGCCCAAAATATGAGGTGGGGTAACCATCAGTCGTACCGCAAAAATCTGATGCTGGCACCGAAAATGGATAGTTACTATTGTTGGAAGTGCCAGTATGGACTTTGCTGTTGGCGGTCATTTTGATGTAAAAATAAGAAGGGCTTATAGCAGTGGTCCCGATATTACAATATTTTGCTTTGAGTAAATTGTTTTCTAAGAATATGTCGGTGATTTTGAGATCAGGCTTAGCTGAAGTTGGGTCACCAACTATTTCAATGCTATAGGACTTACTATTATTATTCTCATTAACCTCATTAATTTTATTGTTTGGATCTACAGTCACAGTCAATCTATGCATACCTGGGGTATTGTACATGATGGTTCGCCAAATTTCAGCATTATTATTTGGTTGCATTATGGAAGTACCAATTACCGCTCCAGGAGCATCTATTTTGAATTCATAATCAATTAGATTGTCGTTTGGCGCGAATAAATCATCAAATTTTATATACAATGTCATGTAATTACCAACCTGTGGAAGGAAATAGGCCTGAATGTTTTGGACTATAAAGTCATGTTGCTCAGTAGTGGCGTCAAGAATACACTTATAAACCGGTTTGGTAGAAGTATAGCTACCGGTATTATAAACCCTTTTCCAATCGGTGATGGTCTCATCTTTATAATATTCATATCTCACTGTATTGGGATACCACTTTTTACAATAGGTCAACATGTTTATAGTCGAACCAGAAGTGCCGTCAGGATCTGTTTTCCAGACACCATTTTCCGTGTGTTGGTTGACCTTGCCCGGCCAGTAAGAGATACGGGGGGTGGGGTCAAGAGTGGCGGCCGGTGATACATCCACATTGACCATTAGTTTTAAAGTTTTTTCAATGCCGAAGCTACTATAAGAAACCTTAATTGGTAAATAACCATTATATTTTTTCGTTTGGCCATTCTCGGCATTTAGATATTGATCTTTCAAAACAGCCTTGAAGTTGACGTCTCCAGACGCGCCACCGCTAAATGGAGTGGTAATAATGCCATTGGTCGGGAAGCCTTCGCCATAGCCAGATACTCCAAAACCATAACTTCTGTCCGAGCTGACTTGATCTAGTTTAAAAGAAAATTCTTTATCCCCTGCCCCATCGGTCATACTGGTGTTAATTTCGCATGGCGATAATTGGTATACCGTATTGTCTAAGGTTATCTGACAATTTGTATCAGTAGATGGAGCTTTGGGTAAGACATCTAATTCAATCATCAATTTCAAGGTTTTTTCAACGCCCATGCCATAACTACCATGATAAATTTTTATCGGTAAATAACCAGAATATTTTTTAGTGTTTTTGCCATCAGCATTCAAAACATCATCCCTAAAGGTGGCCTCAATATTTACATCACCAGAAGCTCCACCACTCCCGGTAGAAGGTATAAAACCATTGGTCTGGAAACCTTCATTATAACCGTAGGTTTCAAAGTTGTAACTACGGCCTTCGACAACTTGATCTATTTTGAAAGTAACAGTCTTACCACCATCGCCGTCAATCATACTAGTCTTTATTTCACATGGTGATAATTTGTAGATGATACCGTCTAGGGTCACCTGACAGTTGGTGTCAGTAGTACCAATAATCGTAATTGTTTTGATTAAAGTATTATTATTTTCATTTGATTCTCTAATAAATCCAATCCAGCCAGATTCTGCGTTGTCAACCCAGGCCTTGATAGTAACCGGTTGAGAAAGAGAGCCAATGGTCAGATTATTAATCGGTAGTAAAACTTCAGCAGCCTCACCAATATTTAAATTA
>JAAZOM010000022.1 GCA_012797775.1 Candidatus Kuenenbacteria bacterium
CTAGAAGAAAAAATCCGGCGCGCGCAAAAGAAAAGCAGGGAAAACTTTTTTGCTGGCTGGCGAGCGTTAGCGAGCGGTAGCGGGGCGAATCAGTTGCCGTTTCGTTCAAAAAAGGTTCGCGCAAAGTGTAAAATATCACCGCCAATAGAAACTTCAGCGTTTGAAAGCATTGCTCCGCGCGGCCGCGAGGCGGCCGCGCTCCGCAAAATGGTTCCCCGCTTCGCGGCGAAATGGCTGGCTGGGCAAAAATCAAAGACGGCGTATTTGTCTGTTTCGTATCTAAAAACAATATGAATATCAAACCAAAATATTTTCTCTACGCTCGTAAATCAACGGAAGATGATGACCGACAAGTTATGAGTATTGAAGCTCAATTATTTGAGTTACGAGAATATGCTCGTAGAGAAAATTTTGAAATTCTTGAGGAATTTCAAGAGTCGAAAAGCGCAAAGACACCTGGGCGAGAAATTTTTGGCGAAATGATGGCAAAAGTGGAAAAATCTGACGGCGTGGGAATTTTGGCGTGGCATCCTGACCGCCTTGCGCGAAATAGTATTGATGGCGGCAGGATTATTTACGCCGTGGACACGCACAAAATTCTTTCTTTGCGCTTTTCGACATTTTGGTTTGAACCAACCCCGCAGGGGCTCTTTATGTTGCAAGTGGCGTTCGGGCAAAGCAAGTATTATTCAGACAATCTCGCTGAAAATATTAAGCGAGGAATCCGCCAAAAATTGCGAAGAAAAGAATGGTTAGGTCTCGCGCCTTTCGGTTATCAAAACAATCCGATAAAACGCAACATTGAACCGCACCCAACCGAAGCGCGAATCGTAAAATTAGCTTTTGAGGAATACGCGAAAGGCGGATATTCTTTTGTTTCTTTGGCGCAATTTTTGGCGGATCTCGGCGTTGTTTCTAAAAACCGAACGTCACTTGCCAAAGTTTCCATCAAACGGCTTTTAACTAACAAAGCGTATCTTGGCTTTCTAAAACATAAAGGAGAATGGTTTGATGGAAGCTTTGAGCCAATTATTTCTCCCGCATTGTTTGAAGCCGTGCAGAAAATTTTGAAAACGAAAGAGCGGCCACTCCACCGCCGCGCAAAACACGATTTTCCGTTTACCGGATTATTTCGTTGCGCGGAGTGTGGCAGTATGATTTCTGCGCAATGGGCGGTCAATCGCTGGGGCACAAAATATCGCTACTATCGCTGTTCTAAAAAGCGCGGCCGCTGTTCGCAACCATATATACAAGAAGCGGAGTTGGCGCGGCAAATCAAATCACGGCTTCAAACAATCTCGCTTTGCGACGAAATGACCGATTGGATGTTGGAGCGCGTAAAAGAATGGGAATGCGAGGAGAATTCGTCGTCGCAAAGCGAGGTTCAAAATCTTTCCGAAAATATCAAAACGGCAGAAGCGAAAATGGAAAAGTTAGTTTCCACTTATCTTGATGGCAACATTCCAAAACAGACTTATCTCAAAAAGAAAGATGAAATTTTGCTCGCTTCTGCCGTTTTGGAGCAAAAGAAGAAAGATTTTGAAAGCAGGAGAAAAAATTGGGTCGAACCCCTGCGGGAGTGGATTTTAGATACGAAACAGGCCGATTTTTTGGCCAAGTCGGATAATTTCCACCAAATCAAAACATTTGTTCAAAAAATCGGAACGAACCCTCGGGTTCGTAACAAATCCGCCGTCTTTGATTTTTGCCCAGCCAGCCATTTCGCCGCGAAGCGGGGAATCATTTTGCGGAGCGCGGCCGCCTCGCGGCCGCGCGGAGCAATGCTTTCAAACGCTGAAGTTTCTATTGGCGGAGAGGGAGGGATTCGAACCCTCGGACCCCGTGAAGGGTCAACAACTTAGCAGGTTGCTGCTTTCAGCCACTCAGCCACCTCTCCATGTTTAAAAATTAAGGTTATTTATTTTTTTGGTCAATTATCTTCGGACCCCGTGAAGGGTCAACAACTTAGCAGGCGTGAACACGACCCTGGGCAGTGTTCACGGCTTTCAGTCACCGAGCCACCTCTCCATGTTAAAACATATTATAATGGGATAAGTATTAAGTATTATGTATTGTGGGGAGAAACTTGCTCCAGCCTCGCCCAGCTGTAGTATTCCCATAATACTTGATGCATTATACTTAATACTATATTTAATTTTGGCCAAAAAGTCAAAGGTACTTTTGGCATTTTTTGCTATTTTATGATAAAATTAAAAAAGAATAATTAATTTTAAAAATATGACCGAGGATCAACAGAAAACAATGGAACCCCTTTCTTGGTCTTTCCCCGAGCATGAAAAGCATGAACGTAGCCGACGTTGGTATATTATCGCTGGCCTAATTGCCGCTTTTTTGTTTGTCTATGCGCTTTTGACGAGTAATTGGCTATTCGCCCTCATTATTATTATGGTGATTATGGTTATGTTTATCAATCACCACAGTGAGCCACGGCCGATAGAATTTATTATCGACCATGAAGGTATAAAATTGGGGGAGAAACACTATAAGTACAAAGATATCAAAAATTTTTGGATTATTTATGAACCGCCAACAGTCAAAAAGATCTTTTTTGTCTTTATGTCTAATACCAAGCCGATTTTGAGCATCCCGATCGGTGAAGAGAACCCCGTGGATATCCGCGCTTTCCTCCGACAATATTTAGAAGAAGATTTAGATCAAGAGGCCGAGCCCTTCTCTGAGGCCATGGGCCGGATTCTAAAAATTTAAATTTTATTTTTCTTGGGCAAGGCACAAGCCTTGCCTTTTTGATTAATAGATTAATACCTTATGACCTTTGAGCAGATTATAAATGAAATTAAAAAACACGCCAGCCGTAAAAATGTTGAGGGTATGGCCCGCTTTGGTATCAATCCAAAAAATACACTTGGTGTTAGTATGCCTGTTTTGCGTTCACTGGCCAAAATTATTGGCAAGGACCAGAAATTATCAAAAGAGCTCTGGCAAGCCAAAATTCATGAAGCAAGAATTCTAGCTGCTCTTATCGGCGAGCCCCAGCTTGTTGGCGCCAGACAAATGGAAAGTTGGGTTAAAGATTTTGACTCCTGGGATGTTTGCGACCAGGTCTGCCTCAACCTTTTTGGCAAGACGCCCTTTGCTTGGCCCAAGGCTATTGAATGGAGCCAAAGGAGAGGAGAGTTTGTTAAACGCGCCGGCTTTGTCCTCATGGCTGTTTTGGCTGTTCATGATAAAAAAGCTGCTGACAAAGAATTTCTGAAATTTTTTCCCTATCTCAAAAAAGAGGCAATCGACAATCGCAATTTTGTCAAAAAAGCCGTCAATTGGGCCCTGCGTCAGATTGGCAAGAGGAGTCATTATTTAAGCATCAGGGTTATAAAATTATGCGAGGAAATCCAAAAAATAGATTCCCCAACTTCCAAATGGATAGCTGCTGATGCCTTGCGTGAACTGCGGGTAAAATCCTACAAATTAGCCAAAAAATAATTATAATAAGTTATTTGCCTGTCAAAGTTGACATATTTTCAAAACCTTGTATAATAAAAAGGTATATTAAAATAGTTAATTTTAGGCATTTTATCAACATTAGTCTTATTTTTAATACTAATTAGTTGCCAAATGCGTTAGCGTAGCACTAGCTACCTAATTTTGTTTTACCCTTTAGGGCAAAACATCTTAAAAATTAAAATTTATCAAACAAGAGTGTTAAACCAAGATCAAAATACTGCCCCAAGCCAGCTTGGTGTCAACCGCAAAGGTTTTATTGAGATGGAAGGTGAAATAATAGAGCTTTTGCCAGCCGCCAGCTTCAAGATAAAATTGGATAATGGCCAAGAAATATTTGGCCACCTTTCCGGCAAGATGCGCATGAATAACATCATGCTTTTAACTGGCGATCGGGTCAAGGTAGAAGTTTCTCCTTATGACCTCGCCAAGGGCAGGATAGTTTACCGTTATTAAAATAATTCAAATATGAAAGTTCGTGCTTCAGTAAAAAAAATCTGCCGTGATTGCCAGATTATACGACGCAAGAAGAGAGTGCGTGTTATCTGCAAAAACCCCAAGCATAAACAGAGGCAGGGATAATTTTTAAATATTTTTTTATGGCTAGAATCGCTGGTGTAAATTTACCCAATGAAAAAAGGCTCGAGATTGGCTTGACCTATATATTTGGAATTGGCCGCACGACCTCCAAAAAGATTATTGAGCGACTGGGGCTGGATCCCAATATGAAATGCAAAAATCTCTCCGAAGCAGAGTCCAACCAACTCAAAAAAATTATTGAGGCAGATATTAGGACTGAGGGTGAGCTCAAGAGAGAAATTCTCTCGAATATCAAAAGACTAAAAGAAATAAATTGTTATCGTGGAGTCAGGCACTCCAGAAGGTTGCCGGTTCGTGGTCAGCGCACCAAGACCAATTCTCGCACCGTCCGTGGCAATGTCCGTCATACCGCCGGATCTGGTAAAAAACCAGCCGCTCAAAAGACATAAAATTATTTTATTTAATGTATAACTATGGAAAATAATACTGCTGAGGCGACCATGCCAGAGGCGTCAGAGGCCAAGGCTCCGGCCAAGAAAAACAGAAAGAAAAAAGTGGTTCCGCGGCTCCTCAAGGGCCGTGGTCAGGCTCACATACAATCAACTTACAACAATACAATTGTTTCCATTACTGATCAGAACGGTAGTGTTTTGGCCTGGTCTTCTGCTGGTAAGTGCGGTTTTAAGGGTGCCAAAAAGGCTACCCCTTATGCGGCCGGCGTAGTGGTCAAAGAAGTTATAGACAAATGTAAAGATTATGGTATCAAAGAGGTTGATGTTTTGATAAAGGGCATCGGCCCGGCCAGAGAAGGGGCAATACGTGCTTTAGCTACTTATGGTGTGCAGATTGCTAGTATCAAGGACGTCACCCCTGTGCCACACAATGGTTGCCGCCCCAAAAAGCCGAGGCGCATTTAATAATTAATAAGCATTTACTCTGAGCGCAGCGAAGAGTCTCGCACCAAGTCAATTTACGAGACTCTCACTTCGTTCAGGATAAAACAAGTAAAAGATTTATGGGTAGAGATATAGGACCAAAAGATAGACAAAGTCGCCGCATTGGAGAAAAGCTTTTCCTCAAAGGCGATCGGGATTTGACCAGCAAAAGCGGGATTGTCAGACGCAATTATCCGCCGGGTATGCATGGGCCCAAAGGCTACACCCATCGCGGTAGTGAATACGGACGCCAGTTGATTGCCAAACAAAAAATCAAAAAAATGTATCGCTTGAGAGAAAAACAATTTCACAATCTTTTTCTCAAAGCTGGCAAGATGAAAGGCGACGCTAGTAGCAACCTCTTGGTTTTGTTGGAGAGCCGGTTTGATAATGTTATCTATCGACTAGGCCTAGCCACTTCCAGAGATCAGGCTAGACAATTGGTTTCCCATGGACATTTTATGGTCAATGGTAACAAGATCAATATCCCTTCTTATGAGACAAAGACCAAAGATGTTATTACTGTTCGGGAGAAAAGCAAGAACAACGGCCTCCTTGCCCGTTCTTTAAAAGAATCTGCTGGCAAAAATATTCCTGCTTGGTTGTCTTTTGACACCTCCAAACCGGAAGCCGTGGTTGTTGACTCTCCCTCCACTGAAGAGTTGGGTTTATTGGCCGATGCCACTCTCACCATAGAGTTTTATTCAAGATAAAAAATTACTATTAAATTTTTATTATGCAAACTATACCCACGCCTAGTAATATCGAGTTCAAAAAAGAAACCGATTTTCGAGGTGATTTTGTGATTGAACCTCTTTACCCGGGTTATGGTTTGACTATTGGTAACGCCCTGAGGCGCGTTTTACTCTCTTCCATTCCTGGTGCCGCCATCAGCTCTATTAAAATAAAGGGAGTTGACCATGAGTTTTCCACCTTGCCGTATGTCAAAGAAGATATTGTAGATATTATTTTAAATTTGAAGCAGGTAAACCTGAAAATTGAAGGAGAAAATGATAATCCTGATGAGCCACTCAAAATCACTATCAGAAAAACTGGTGAAGGAAAAATTACCGCCGGTGACTTTGACTGCCCTAGCCAGGTTGTTATCGCCAATAAAAATCTTCATCTAGCTACTCTGACAGACAAAGCCGCCAGTTTTGACCTTGAATGTATTGTGGAAAATGGTATGGGTTATCTGCCCACCGAAAATCGCCCAACCGGAGTTTTGGATATTGGTCATATGGCCATTGATTCTATTTTTACCCCCATCAACCATGTCAACGTTAAAACGGAAAATGTGCGCGTCGGCGAGATGACCAACTGGGATAAACTAATTATTTCTTTGGAGACCAACGGCACCGTTACTTGCAAGGAGGCTTTTGAAATGGCCGTTTCTATCCTAAAAAATCAATTTGATTCCCTAGTTGTTGGGGCCAAGCCACCCAAAAAAGAAAAAGTTGAGGTGGCTGTAGAATTAGATAAAACTGAGCCGGCAAAAGGGGACACAATTGAATCAGAGGAGTTATCCGAAGATGAGTCAACTGAGCCACAGGCCAAAAAGAAAAGGGGCCGGCCCAAAAAAGAAGAAAATAAATAATTTATGAGACACCAAAAACAACGCACCAAACTTGGTAGAAACGTCGGTTCAAGAAAAGCCCTCATGCGGAGCATGGCTATTTCTTTAATTGTACACGAGAAAATTACTACTACTTTGTCCAAAGCCAAAGTTTTGAAGCCCATGGTGGAAAAACTGGTAACTCGAGCCAAGAAAAATGACTTGGCCAGCCGTCGTTTGTTGATCAGTGCTTTAGCCAAAGAAAAACCAGTCAAGAAACTCCTAGAAGTCACTGGTCCAAAGTATTTAGAAAGAAAGGGTGGTTATTTACGCATTATAAAACTAGGTGCTCGTCGAGGGGATGGCTCAGAAATGGCTATTATAGAATTTGTATAATTTTATGAAAAAAGAAATCAAAAGACAAGAACACGTTATTGATGCTTCTGGCAAAGTACTCGGTCGTTTGGCCAGTCAGATAGCCGTTCTTTTGCGTGGCAAACACAAACCGGAGTTTGAGCGTCATATAGATTTGGGTGACAAAGTGGTGGTAGAAAATGTTGACAAAATAAAAGTTACTGGTAACAAATTCAATGACAAGATTTATTACAAAGGTTCTACCCGGCCAGGCGGTTTGAAAAAAACCAAAATGAAAGCAGTCGTCGCCGACAAGGGCTGGGCCGAAGTTCTGCGCCGCGCAGTTTATCATATGTTGCCCGGCAACAAACTCCGCCCAGAAATTATGAAGAGATTGATTATAAAATAATATGGTTATCAAAAAAACAGACAAACCAGAAATCAAAAGAGAAACGGCCGCTACTGGCAAATATTATTATGGACTTGGTCGCCGCAAGACCGCCATTGCCAAGGTTAAACTTTTTGAGAATGGTACCGGCAAGCTAGTTGTCAACGGCAAAGAATATAAATCTTTTTACAGATATCCTCTTTATGCTGAAAATTTAGAACTGCCTTTCGAATCGGTTGGTTTGACGGGCAAAATAGATGCTGAGATAAAAGTCGTCGGCGGAGGCATGAAAGCTAGTTCCGAAGCCTGCCGCTTGGGTATTGCCAGAGCTCTAATCAAAATGACTGAAAATTTCAAGCCCGCTCTCCGCGCTGCTGGCTATGTCACCCGCGATCCTAGAGCCAAAGAAAGAAAGAAGCCAGGCTTAAAAAGAGCCAGAAGAGCTCCCCAGTGGGCTAAGAGATAATGCAATATTTTCCGACACCCCCGATGTACATCGGGGGTTTTTATTTGACAACGCCCCCATTTTTTTATAGGGTTACTCAATTCAAACAAAAAGTAAATAACCCTTAAAAAGTGCTATAAAAAAACAGGAGGGTGTAATCATGAAAATGAAATGGATCGTGTTTCTGCTGTTGGTGCTTGCTTTTGGCAGCCCGTCACAGGAAATCGGGGTGACATATTCATACCCACACGCCTTATGGTTATACGATGGCGACGAGACCAAGGCCAAGGCGGTGCTGGAACAAGCAGCACAAGCGGGGATAAAGGACTTACGCCTGATAATCCACTGGAACTGGTGTCAACCAGACTCCAGCGGCCAGTTCGATTTCAGCAGTCTGGAGTGGCAGCTCGAGATCATGGAAAAATACGGGGCCGAAACCGTTATATTATGCCTCGGGCGCAAGGTTCCGAGATGGCCCGAGTACCACATTCCCGAATGGGCTAAGCAGTTGCCAGAGGAGGAATTCCGGCAAAAGCTCATCCGGTACATAGAGGGGGTAATTTCGCATTATTCCGACGACCATCGGATAACCCATTTTCAGGTCGAAAATGAGCCTTTGTCCAGTTTTGGTGAAGGGAAGGAGTTCTGGCAGAAGAGGTTTGATGATCAGCAAAATTTTCTGGCCGCTGAAATTTCCATCGTTGAAAAGTATGATCATCTTTGCCGGCCTATTATCGTCACTGACCCAGGCGATTTTGGAAATTACAATGACGCCGCCGAAAATGCAGATATTTTGGGCGTGAGTTATTATGGGGTAGTTTACAACAGTTGGTTGGGCTATTTCCCCAACCGCTGGCTTTACAAAAAATTCTTTCGTTTTTTTATTGGGAATTTTTTATGTGGCCCATGGTTCCAGGCCGAGACGATCAGCCAGTTCATCGGAGGCAAGTCAGTCTGGATGGTTGAAGGCCAAGGCGAACCCTGGGGTCCAAAGGATAACAGGTCGCTCTCCCCAGAGGAGTCTGCCAAAAGCATGAACCCAGAGAAGCTTCGGCAGAATCTGGAAGCTGTTCGACAAGCTGGCTTCAAAGGGCCAATTTTTCTCTGGGGCATCGAATGGATGGCCTGGATGAGAGATAAAGGCCACCGAGAGATGTGGGAGACCGTGGAGGGTCTAGTCCGAAAATAAATTGTGGTAATATATTGTGGTGGACGCTCAACACTAAGTTGAGCGTTTTTTTATTCTTATTTTACTTACCTCGCTTGCCCAGCTTTCTACTTATCTTGCTTTATCCTCGTTTTTCCGCCATAATTAAAGCATGCTTAACTGGCTCAAAAAATACAAAACAGCCATATTTTTAGGCTTATTTTGCTTGGCCTTTTTTTGTATTTACGCTCATTTCAATCTACTGGTTATGCACCCAGACGGGGCAGGGGACAATCCAAAATTTTCTTCCCCGGACGAGACCGCCAATTATTTTTGGGCCAAAAGACTGGCCCAAGGCCAGCCGCTTTATTATTTTGAAGAGTTAAATGGTCCAGGCAACAACCTTATCCACCCGAGAAGCATCAATGTTATTGATGGCAAAAACGTACCCGGCTCTTTTCTAGGTTTGATTTTTATTTATGGTTCCCTCGCCAAAATCCTCGGCCTCGGAGTCGTTCCCTATTTAACGCCATTTTTTTCCGCGCTCGGGATTTTCTTTTTTTATTTATTACTAAAAAAGATTTTTAATTCTACCCCTGTCGCTCTTATTCCCGCAACGCTCTTGGCTTTTACTCCAGCTTGGTTTTATTATTCCTGCCGAGGTATGTACCATAACGTACTGTTCACCAGTTTGTTGATTATGGGGGTTTATTTTTTATGGAAGGTTCTGGCGGAAGCTCCTAGCCCAAATTCCAAATCCCAAGCCCCAAATCAAAAATCAAAAATCAACAATCCAAAACTAATGTTATATTTCCTCTCCGGTCTTTTGATCAGCTTCGCTCTATTCACTCGCACTTCAGAAATTGTTTGGGCCGCCTTAACTATTTTTTTTATTTTCATTTTTCACTTTAAAAGGATCTATTGGCCCGGTTTTCTTTTATTTTTGGCCGCTGGAACGATCCCCATTATCGCCTTATTCTATCACAATCAGATTCTTTACGGTTCACTTATCTCTGCTGGTTATCGCGCCGTGAGTGATGCTGTATCTATTGGCGGCTTGGCTAGTGCTGGTGTTTTATTCCAGATTTTTGTCACCCCCTTTGGCATTCATCCCGGTTCCATTCTCACCAACGGTTTCAATTATCTTTATCAGCTTTTTCCGATTTGGGGCGCACTTTATTTTCTTGGCGCTTTCCTCTTCGCGATTCTCCCGACTCATATTATTAAAATCAATTATAAAAAAAGAATCGCTTATCTCGCTTATTGCTTACTGCTCACTGCTTATTTATTGATTTTTTATGGTTCTTGGGCGATCACTGATCGCATTGACCGGGAGACTCTCTCGCTTGGTACTTCTTATCTGCGTTATTGGCTGCCGATTTATATTGTTACCTTGCCGTTTGTCGCTACTATTATCTGGCAGCTCGCCAATTTTTTGACTCCGCTCCAAAAAAGAAAAATTTTTTATCAGTCAATTTTTTCTTTTGCCGCTTGCCTTTGCATATTTATGCCCACGATCAATGTGCTTTTGCGCCAGAGTGACGAAAGTTTGTTTCTTTTAAAAAACCTAAACGAAACTCGTGTTAAATCAGCCATTGTTAATAAAATGGTCGGGCCAGAAGATATCGTCCTCGTCTACAAACAGGCGGATAAAATATTTTTCCCCGAACGCACTCTTTTAATTACCGAACTAGCTGTCCCTATTGATTATGAATCAGTCGCCACCTTGTCAAAAATCAGAGATGTCTATTATTATTCCTACGCCAATCCCAGAGACGTTGATTCCATCTCGCGCTTGCAATTTGCTCCATATGGATTGGAAATTGTCGAGGGGCAAAAGGTTTTTGGCAATGATAGACTTTATAAGATTAAAAAAATTAGACAAATACAGTAACTTGTAACTCGCAAAAAGTAAAATTATCCCTTGTGCTAGTTACTAATTACGAGTTACTAGTTACCAAAAGAATTATTATGCCCATCTATAAATACATAAGATTTATCTTAATTGCCGCCCCCATCATCTTTCTGGGCTTTTTAATATACAAAGACCTTGTCCCTAGTGGCCGCTTGATTACTAACTATGATTTTTGTGATTTAAATCCGTTCGCTTCTTCCTGGTCGCCGCATGGCCGGGTTTTGGCTATAGAAAAAATTAAAATGGGCGGCGACAAATATTGCCAACAAAAAATGGTCATTGACCCGGTTTATTTTGACATCCGCCTGCCACAAAGATTTAATGAGGCCAGGCTGACCGTCTGGTATCAAAAAAAATCTGAAACAAAATTGCAAATTGGTCCAGCCATTGATTTATCCGCCTGGCAGTGGCAATTAAAAGATATTAATTATATCCGCACCGAAAACAATTGGCAGGTCGGCGTCGCTGATTATAATATTCAATCTTCCAAGCTAGATAATAATCGTTTGCGCTTTCTAGTTTCTTCGCCAAATATGGACACCTCTAGGCAGGAGATTATTTTTAAAAAAATAGAAATAGAATTTATAAAAAAACCGATTACCGCTTGGCCGGATTTTATCGAAAGAGCAAAAGAATTCATCTTGTTTTCTAGATTAAAAATTATTTTTCAGTAACTCGTAACTAGCTACTAAAGATATGAGAGAATTTTTCAAAAAACTGATCAATGCTCTATTCTATATTTCGCTCCTTATCTGGCTGGTTTATTTTGTGCTAGAATTACTAAAAGAAGGGTTGGTTTCCAATTACTTTGATTTAAACTTATTATTACTCTCGGTGATTGTAATCGGAGTGATAAATATTATGATTAATTATAGCAGCAACCATGATGATACGAGAGGCTGACATTGCTCGCGAAACCAATGTTGATAAGACCGGGCTAGCACTCTCTGTCACCGATTCAGGTGATGTTAATAGCCTTGCGCAATACCTTATATTTGAAACAAGTAATAATTTTAGACGTGAAGATACTAAGGCCCCATTAGAATTAAGGATTAAAAAATTAGCAAGGGAAATAGCCGATAGAAAAAAGGCTGTTGTTTTGATTCGTGACGGTGATAAAATCATAGGGAGCACGACGGTCAGTGATCTTTTGCCAGACAGCAAGGAAGCCTGGGCTGATGGTACTTTGGTGGATCCTAGTTATCGTGGTCGTGGCATAGGTTTGCAATTAGCTCTAGCGCAAGAAAAAATAGCTAGATCTGCCGGTCGGGAATCAATAGCCACCATAGTTGCTGTTGATAATATGCCCAGTATTGCCTTGAGATTAAAAGCCGGTTATATATTAAATGGGATTAATCGCTGGAAAAGCGAGGCCGGTTATAAATTTAGAAAAGATCTGACAGCGTCATCTGGCGAGGCGGCTGTTAACTGGGTAGACAAAGTTTTAACTGGTGGGATTGGTATAATTGAGAAAATAGACCAGCAAAACACCCAAAAAGAAATATTGGTTCCAGCTGACGACCCTGATGTTGTTAATAAAATTATAGCCAAGGGTTATCGGGGGGTTTATTTGTTGATGCCAGAAAATTTTCGGAACGAAAAAGAACAACCAATTAATAAAAATTGTATTGTATTTGTTAAAGATTAATTTATAATAATATGATTGACGGCGTAAAAATAAAAGAATTAAAGATCCACCCAGATGTGCACAAAGAAGGCGAAGAAGTGGTCAAAGAACCGGGTTTTTTGGCCGAGGTTTTACGCGCCGATGAAGGGCTTTTAAAAAAATTCGGCCAAAGCATTTTCACTCTAGCTTATCCAGGTACGATCAAGGCTTTCCATTGGCACAAGCTCCAAGATGATTTATGGTTTTTTGCTACCGGCAAAGTTATTGTGGTCTTGCATGATCTGCGGGACGATTCACCGACCAAGGGTGAGACCCAGGTTATAGGAGCCGGAGCAGGGGATTATAAATTAATTTTAATTCCTGTTGGCGTAGCCCATGGCTACAAAGTGCTTGGTGATGAGTCAGCTATGCTTTTTTATCACGTGACCGAAGTTTATAATAAGGACAATCCTGACGAAGAACGGATTCCCTACGATGATCCCCAGATTGGTTTTGATTGGGGAAAATACCAATAGAATTAAAAATTAGAAATTTAAAATTATTCTTATGAGTTGGTTATTAATCACCCTCATCGCCTATTTTTTGAACGCCATTGCCATGGTCATTGACAAGACCTTGCTCAAGCGCGATATAAAAAATCCTTTTGTTTATACTTTTTATATTGCCGCTCTGGGAGCGGTATTAATGGTTTTTATTCTGCCCTTCGGCTTGAAGTGGCCTGGCTTGAGCCAATTTATTGTCAGCCTCGCCGCCGGCGCTACTTTCGCTCTGGGTTTATTCTTGATGTTTTTTGGGCTTAAGAAAGAGGACGCTTCTCGGCTCACTCCAGTGATCGGCGGGCTGACTCCAGTTTTTGTCTTCCTGCTGGCTTATTTATTTTTGGGGGAGCGATTATTTGGTCGTCAAATTATTGCTTTTATTCTCATCATTGTTGGTACCTTTGTAGTTTCCTTAAGTTTTGGCCGGGGGCATGCCCCTCATCTGCGTCGGGCTTTTTGGCTGGCCCTACCCTCGGCTTTTCTTTTCGGACTTTCCTATGTCTTGACCAAAGATGTTTACAATCATCAGCCATTTATTTCCGGTTTTGTTTGGACCAGACTCGGTGCCTTCATTGTCGCTATTATGCCCATGTTGTGGGCCAAAAATCGCTATGATTTGCTTCATCCACCAAAAGGAGGTGGTATGTCTGGTGCCAAGAGCCGTTTTCTTTTCGGTCAAGCTTGTGGCGGTTCATCTGCTATTTTGATCCAATATGCCGTGTCTCTGGCCTCCGTTTCTTTGGTTCAAGCCCTGCAGGGCACTCAATATGTTTTTATCTTTCTGGCCGTTCTTTATCTGACTTATTATCGCCCCAAAATTTTAAAAGAAACATTCAATCCAGCCATTATCACTCAAAAAATAATTGCTATTATTTTGATTGGTCTAGGTTTATATTTTATAATCTAAAATCATGTCTTTGTTTTGGTTGGCTATTCATATTTTTTTCTTAGCTTTAGTCCAAGCTTTTCTTGAAGTTCAAATCGAAGGCCCTCATGGCTGGGCTGCCAAGTTGCCTGTTTGGCGCCCCAGAGCCGACGGGAAAATTGAACGTTTAAAGAAAATATTAAAAATTAAAAAACCCCTGACCGGCTATCATCTGGGCCTGATTGTTTTTTGGATTTTTATTTTACACTTACCTTTTGCTTTTGGAGTCAGCTGGAGTTGGAAGGCCGAGCTAGTTGTTTTATCTTTTTTAACCTTCTGGATGTTTATCGAAGATTTTCTATGGTTTATTATCAATCCACACTTTGGCTTCAAAAAATTTAAATCCGAATATGTCTGGTGGCATGATCGCTGGGCCATTGGTGTGCCGGTTGATTATTATGTGGCCCTTATTTTTTCTTTCATTTTTTATTTACCTGTTAGATCCACTATAGCTGAAAGCATTATTGAATGGCTGAAAATATTAGCTATTTTTATTGTTTTAACTTTAATCACCATTTTAATCACCGAACTGGTCAGAATGATTAGAAAAAAATAATTTATCAACCAAAAACACCCCCGTTATCTTTCAAGGGTGTTTTTTTATTGGTTATTTAATCAGGAAAACATTATAGCCGCTGGTTTGTTTGGACTTTTGTTTGTGTGCCAATTTATCCAACCATCTGGCCAGTTTATTAAAAATTTTTTTCTTACCCAAGGGACTCAAATATATCCAAGTTTCTAGGGGCCAGCGCACATTTTGTATTTCTATGGAAGAAAAATTTTTGGCCAAATGTTTTAACGAATCTTCGGTGTAGCGCCAAAAATCACCATAGTAACCCTTTTCTGCATGATAGCGATAGAGGAAAGGCACATAAATAAAACAATATCCGCCGGGCTTCAAGACCCGATACATTTCTTCAAAAGCCTTGAACGGATTTTCAATATGTTCCAAAACAGCAATGCAAATTATAGCGTCCACAGATTTATCCCCTAGCGGCAGATCGTGTATATCACCGACAATATCCGGATTATAATCTGGCACCGGGTCTAAAATTTTATAATACACCCTCTCCAGATATTTTTTGATCCAGGCGCGATTGGGGTTATAGCGGTTGCCCTTATTTTCCAAGATCCTAAGTCCGCCCCCAATATCCAAAATTTCTTTTTTCTCCTCGAAAATTTGTTTTATTTTTTGATTAAAAAATTCATCCCACGGAGTCATATTGTTTCGTCGGTTAATTAAGGCTGGTTTGTCTCTTGGCCAGATTTAAGATACAATATAATTACTCCTTAAGTTTATAATTTTCAAGATATTTAAGCAAATTTATGCGGCTTTTAATGCTTACAAGGAAAGTTGACAGTCAAGACAGTCGGGCCAGTTTTGTTTCTGACTGGCTTTTGGAATTAGCCCAAAACCTAGAAAAATTAGTAGTTATTTGCCAAGAAAAAGGCGATACCAGCGGCTTACCGGAAAACATTGAAATCTTTTCATTGGGCAAAGAATTAGGCCATTCAAAAATCAAGCAATTTTTCCGCGCGCAGAAAATATTATTCAAGCTTGTCAAAAAAAGTGACGGCGTCTTGGCCCACCAGATGCCTATTTATGGGGTTCTTGCTGGGCCTGCCAGTTGGCTGTCTCACAAAAAATTAATTCAATGGTATGCTCATGGTACTGTTGACTGGCGCTTAAAGTTGGCGAATTTTTTCGTGACCGAATTTGTCACCTCGTCAGCCGATGGTTTTCGAATGCCAACCAAAAAACCAGTGCGGGTTATTGGGCAGGGTATCAACACTAATAAATTCAAAATTCAAAATTCAAAACTCAAAGCAAATGAAGAATTTAATATTTTGACTATTGGTCGTATTTCACCGAGTAAAGATATTGAATCCATGATCAAGGCTGTTTATGAATTAAAAGAACAGAATGTCGATAATATAAAATTAACTATCATTGGCGCACCAGCTACGGCCGCTGGTTTTCATTATTCCCAAAATCTTCAGTCTATGGTGGAGAACATGAATCTGGGCAACCAAATCAATTTTTTTGGCGGCATTCCTCACGCTGAAACAATAAAGCATTTAGCTCAAGCTGATTTATTTTTAAATTTGAGTGATACAGGTAGTTTGGACAAAACCGTTTTGGAAGCTATGGCTGCTGGTTGCCTAGTCTTGACGAGCAATATTGCTTACAAAAATATTTTGCCGCCTGAATTATTCACCACCAAAGACAACCCCCAAACCTTGACCCAAAAGATTAAAGAATTGATGGGCTTATCAGAACAAAAAAAAGAGGAGTTTAAAAAACAATTACGCGATGAAGTCCTCGCCCATCACAACTTGGCCGACTTTGCCAAAAAAATTGTAGGATTATATAGTAATTTATCCTGAACCCCGATGCGAATCGGGGCGAAGGATCCCACCGTAATCCGCTCTATTTGTGGGATCTTTCGCTAACGCTCAAGATAAACTTCCAAATAAAAATATGAAAATTGCCCTTATTGGCTCCACTGGACAACTCGGTACGGATTTCAAAAAAGTTATTCCTGCTCAATTTTTGGTTAATTTAGATTATCCTAATTTTGACTTAACCAAAAAAGATCTTGTCCGCGAACAATTATTAGCTATTAGACCAGACATAGTTATTAATACTGCTGCTTATAATCTAGTTGACCGGGCCGAAGATTTCCCCGAGGAAGCCCTAGCCGTGAATTATTATGGCGTAAAAAATTTGGTTGATGTTTGTTTAGAATTAGATTGTATTCTGGTTCATTACAGTAGTGATTATATTTTTGGAGGAGAGGACGATCGCCGCACCCCTTACACCGAAGAAGACCACCCCGCGCCAATCAACCAATATGGCCAGTCAAAATTATTGGGCGAACAGGAAATCATTAAACGTTGTCAAAAATATTTTATTATCCGTACTTCTGGCCTTTTTGGCACCGCTGGCTCAGAAGGCAAAGGCGGCAATTTTATTGAATCAATTATTAAAAAAGGTAAAGAAACTGGCGAATTAAAAATTGTTGATGACCAATTTCTTACCCCTACCTATACCTTGGATTTGGCCCGCCAAAGTTGGCAGTTGATGCAAACCGAACATTTTGGTCTCTACCATGCCACCTCGGAGTGGGAGTGTAGTTGGTATGAATTTGGGAGAGAAGTGATGAAATACATTGATCCCAATATCAAAATTATCCCGGTTAAAACTTCTGAATATCAATTGCCCGCCCAAAGACCCAAATATTGTGTTTTGGAAAATAAAAAATTAAAAGAATTAGGTTTAAATATTATGCGCCCTTGGGCCGCCACCATTCCTGACTATCTCCAAGAGAAAGGATATCTCCAATAATTATGAAAATATTAATCGTCGCTTATAAATTTGGTACCGAAAAAGAGCTGGGCGAACACCTGGGCACCTATCATTATTTTATAGAAATCGCCCGCCGTCTTGTTGCTTCGGGACACGAGATTGCTGTGATTGCGCCCTGGCTTTCTTTTTCAAAAAAAGGCAGTGGTGGATTTGATGGCGTCAAAGTAATTCGTTACTATCCGCCGCTCTGGCATAAAATTTGGGCTTTCCCTTTCAACCGCCTCTTGCGCTTTTCGTATATTTGGGCTACCCAGAGGCAAGTCTTGAAATTTAATAAAAAAGAAAAGCCCGACGCTATTTTTGTCTGGCAGGCTAGGGAAACTGGTTATGCCGTTGCCCAGCTAAAAAATAAAATAAAAACACCTTTTATCTTTCGCCAGATCACCACTTGGCACTGGCATTTTGAAAGGGGACCAAAAGAAATTTTTGGCCAGCGCTCTTGGTACAAGGCCATAAAAAATTTAGGGCTCGGGCGTCTGGTTGATTATCTTTTAAATTTTCTACTTGATCAAAAAACTCAAAAAAGATATGCTCGTGAGATTTATCAAAAAGCAGATAAGGTTGTTTTTTTGAGTCAGGTGGCTGCGGCCGAAGGCCTTGATATGGGGCTAGACAATGACAAGGTTGACACCTTGCCGGTCTCCATAGAGACTGATTTGTTTCAGCCATTAAATAAAAAAAATGACTTACGCCAAAAGCTAGGTATCAATGGAGACAAGGTTATTTTATTTATTGGCCGCATAAATTTTGCCGAAAAGGGTATTGGTTATCTGCTCGAAGCTCTGCCGTCAATAATTACCGAGATTCCCGGAGTAAATTTGGTCATTGTCGGCAGTGGCGGGGAAACCCCGCGCATGATGGCCATGATCAAAGATTTGCAGATAGAAAAAAATGTCCAATTGGTTGGCAGTAAATCTTTTTATCAATTGATCGATTATCTCAATGCCGCAGATGTTTTTGCTACCCCGTCGGTCTGGATGGAAGCTTTTGGCCAAGTGACGATCGAAGCTATGGCTTGCGGTTTGCCAGTAGTCACCTCTGACGCCGGCGCTAGCCCAGAGATAAATATTAATAATGAGACTGGTTTTATCGTCCCAGCCAAAAACAAAGAAGCGCTCGCCGAGGCCCTTACCCAAATTTTAAAAGATGACCAACTGGCTGAGAGGTTTGGCCGAGAGGGCCGGCAAAGAGTTTTGGAAAATTATACTTATGAAGTTGTGATTGAAAAACTTTTAGCGATTATTCAATCTATAAAAAATAAAACCCGATGAAACTCATTTATTTTAGCAATTCACGCATCCCCACTGAAAAAGGTTATGGCATACAGATAATGAAAATGTGCCATTTCCTGGCTGCCATTGTTGATCATCTGGAATTGGTTATCCCAACCAAAAAAAACAAGGTCTTTAAAAATGTTGATGCTTTCGGCTATTATCAGGTAGAAAAGAATTTTATCCTCAAAAAAATCAGCTGTTTAGATCCCAGCTGGATTGCCAAAAAAATGCCCCAGGGAATTTATATCAAAGTCCAGGCCGTTTTTTGGCTGGTGAGTTTGTCCGTTTATTTACTTTTCAAACAAAATAAAAATCAGTTTGTTGCTTATACCCGGGACGAATATTCCCTGCCTGTTTTGCAGCTTTTTTTCAAAGCAGTAGTCTGGGAAGCGCATACTTTGCCGCGCAACACCAAGCGCTATTTAAAATATTGGTCTAAGTGCCATAAAATTATTACTATTACTAATGGCCTCAAAGACGAGCTGGCTGGACTTGGCCTTGATGGAAAAAATATTCTCGTCGCTCCTGATGCGGTTGATTTATCTGAATTTGAAAAAGTTAGATTGGGCAAACAGGAATTGCGCCAAAAGCTCGGCCTGCCGCCGGATAAAAATATTATCGCCTACACCGGCCATCTTTACGACTGGAAAGGAGTTCAAGGTCTAGCCGATGCGGCCAAATTTTTGACCGAAAAAGAAATCATAGTTTTCATTGGCGGCTCTGAAGAAAAATTTGACCTAGGTAGATTTAGATCGAGAAATGAAGGCAACAAACGAATTTTAATTTTGGGCTACAAGCCCTATGCTCAGATGCCTCTTTATCTGAAAGCGGCCGACGTTTTGGTTTTGCCAAATTCTGCCGGTGAGCAGAAATCAAAATCTTGGACCTCGCCTTTAAAGCTTTTCATGTATCTGGCTAGCGGTACGCCTATCGTAGCTGCCGATCTACCCAGTTTGACTGAAATTTTAAATAAAGATAATGCCGTCTTGTATCAGCCAGACGACTCGGCCGCTATGGCCACCTCTATCCAAAAAGTGTTGACTGATCCCTCGCTAAGCACTAAGATAAGTGCAAAGGCCAGAAGTGATGTTCAGGCCCACACTTGGCAAAAAAGGGCCGAGAAAATAGTGGCATTTATCCAATCTTAAATATGCAAAAACTATCAATCGTTATTCCCATTTATAATGAAGCGGAAAATCTCCCCGAGCTTTTCCAGGAAATAAAGTCATCACTGGCTTCTCTTGGAGCTGATTATGAAATTATTGCCGTTAATGACGGCTCAACAGACAACAGTTTTAATGTCCTAAAATCTTTGGCTACTGCTGATGCCAAAATAAAAGTCATTAGCTTTAGCCGCAATTTTGGCCAGACGGCCGCCCTTTCTGCCGGCTTTGTCCATGCTTCTGGCGAGGTTATTATCCCCCTTGATGCTGATTTACAAAACGACCCCCATGACATCCCTTTACTTTTGGCCAAATTATCCGAAGGATATGATATCGTTTCTGGCTGGCGCAAAAATCGTCAGGACAAATTGATCAGCCGCAAGATTCCTTCCCGCCTAGCCAATAGCCTGATCGGCAAAATTACCAAAGTCAAACTTCACGACTACGGCTGCACCATGAAAGCTTACAAAAGAGAGAGCCTGGCCCCCGTACGTCTCTACGGAGAAATGCATCGTTTTATTCCGGCTCTGGCCGCTTGGCACGGCGCCAAAATTACCGAAGTCGTCACCAACCACCGGCCACGCAAATTTGGCCAGACCAAATACGGCATTCGTCGGACATTCAAAGTTATTCTTGATCTTTTGACCGTGAAATTCCTGACCGATTATTCTACCAAGCCCATGCATTTTTTTGGCAAAGCTGGATTTTATTCTTTCTCTCTGGCTTTTCTCTCTGGCTTTCTGGCTGTTTATCTGAGACTCTTCCATCACATTTCTCTGATTATCACACCCTTACCCTTGCTGACTGTCTTTTTGATGCTTGTTGGTTTGCAATTTATTCTTATGGGTCTTTTGGCCGAGATGATCACCCGGACCTATTATGAAACGCAAAATAAGCCAACCTATTTTATTAAAGAAAAAATAAATTTCTAATCTATGTGCGGCATCGTCGGTTATTGTGGGGCTGGCAACCAAGACAATTTAAAATCGTTGAGCAAACTACTTCATCATCGCGGGCCTGATGATGAAGGTTTTTATTTTGATGAGTTGGTGGGCTTGGCTCATCGCCGCTTATCAATTATTGATTTGAGTCCGCTCGGTCATCAGCCCATGAGTAGCGAGGACGATTCGCTCCAGATCATCTTCAATGGCGAAATCTACAATTATCAGGCCTTGAAAAATGAATTACTGGCTACCGGCCGCCACCAGTTCAAAAGTCACAGCGATACCGAGGTTATTTTGCATCTCTATGAAGATCTGGGCACCGCTTGTTTTGCCAAGTTAAATGGCATGTTTGCTTTGGCTATTTGGGACAAAAATAAGCAAGAGTTAATTTTGGCCCGCGATCGGGTAGGGGAGAAGCCGCTTTATTATGCCGAGATTAATAATGTTTTTTATTTCTCTTCTGAATTAAAAGTTTTTCCAAGTATCGCAGGCTTTACCAAAAAATTAAACCACCAAGTTTTTTTGAAATATCTGGATCAGGGTTATTGCCCCGGCCCAAACACTATTTTTGAGTCAGTTCAAAAATTGGGAGCTGGTGAATTTTTGGTTTATAAAAATAATCAGATAAAAATTGAAAAATATTGGACCCTGCCAACCTTGGCGGACAAAAGTGCTTTAACTTTTAGCGAAGCGGTTAGCCAGCTTGATAATTTAATTGACGAGGCCGTGAAAATTCGCCTGATGAGCGATGTGCCTTTGGGCGTGTTTCTTTCTGGCGGCTTGGATTCCTCACTCGTGGCTTATTATGCCCAAAATAATTCATCTCAAAAAATCAAGACCTTTACTATTAGTTTTGGCGAAAAGTCATTTGACGAATCACCCCATGCGGCCGAAGTCGCCAAGTTATTAAATACCGATCACCATGTTGCCCAAGTTTCCGCGGCTGAATTATTATCCACTATTGATGGTTTGCCAAGTATTTTAGATGAGCCACTGGCCGACTCCTCGATTATTCCTACCTATTGGCTATCCAAAAAAACGCGTGCCTCTGTGACTGTGGCTCTAGGTGGTGATGCTGGTGATGAATTATTTTTTGGTTACCAAACCTTCAAGGCTTGGCGCTACTGGCAAATTCTAAGGAGTCAGCCAGCCTTTATCCGCCAATCTCTAAAATCATTAGTCAATATTTTGCCTAGTCGTTCTGGTTATTTCAGTGCTGATTTCAAATTCAAACGAGCCATTTTAAATTTTGATGCTGATTTTTATAATCAACATTTCCGTTGGTTTTCACCATTCACCCTCGGGGAATTAGGTGAATTAGTTAAGTCTCCCGACACCCTTGATTACCATCACTCTTGGCCAGCCGAGGATTATTCCAAATCGCTCAACCAGTCCGCCGCCCTTTATCAAAAGTATTATTTGACTGATGATATCTTTACCAAGGTTGATCGGGCTTCTATGGCTGTGTCTCTGGAAACGCGAGCGCCTCTTGTTGATTACCGCTTGATAGAATTTGCCAACAGTCTGCCGCCAGATTTTAAGTTTCACCATGGTCAGGGTAAATATATTCTCAAAAAATTAGCGGAAAAATACTTGCCAGAAAATATTATTTATCGGGAGAAGCACGGCTTTCCTTCGCCCGTTGACGCTTGGCTCCGCGGCCCATTAAAAAGTAGGGCAGAGGAATTATTCTCGGGAGAAAAAATAATCAAGCAGGCCCTGCTCAATCCTGAGTTTGTCCAATTCCTCTGGCAAGATTTTCTCTCCGGTAATCACTATCGCGCTCGCCAGATCTGGCCTCTTTTCATCTGGCAGCTCTGGGCAGAAAAATATTTATAGTGTATAAAATAAGCAAATTTTTTTATTGTCATTTTTATTAAATTATTTTTTATTTAAAAAATATGTATAATATTTTTAGTTATATCTGGGCCATTATTAAAAACATTATTGTTTTGTTTATTATATTTTTGATTTTCAACCAAGCTTACTCGTCTTTTGAAACTATTGTTTTTTGTTTTTTAATATTAATTTACATTAGTATAAGCCAATTTTTTTCAAGCAACGCTTATGCGCAGATGACCCAAACTCTTTTGTTAACGGAAAGAATTATAAACCTAAAAAAATTATTCAATAAATCTGAAAATGAAAATTCTTTAAATCCTGATTATATAGAAAACAACGAGGTTGATTTTGAAAAAGAAGAAATAAAAGAGGCTAAGGACAGAATGAAACCCCATGTTGTCAAATTTTATATCAACTCGGTTTTTAATTTTGTAATTTTTGTGGTTTGCATTTTTTATCTATTTGGAGAATTATAATATAAATTTTTCTCTTCATCAGGGTTTTTATTCACCTTGTCAATTGCCCCCAAAATTGCTAAGCTAAAAGCAGTAAAACAAGCTATTTTCTTGGCTCATTTTCACATTTGAGCCATTATTTATCATATTATGAGCCAAGTAGAAAATTTCAAGGACTGGAATGAAAAAATGGCCATCAAATACAACCCGGACCATTATCACAACAGCCGTAATATTTTTATCCGTCTTTTGAGTCATTTGCGCACTCGGCTGATCATTCGTCTCCTCGACGTCAGGCCGAAAGACGAGGTGATCGACCTTGGCTGTGGCTCTGGCAATATGCTCGCCGCTATTCATAGGGGCCGCCTGACCGGCATTGATCTGTCCGCTTCACTTATTCAGTTGGCCGAAAATAAATTGAAGGGCAGTGGAGCCACTATTATTGAGGGCAGTGTCGAAGACCTACCAGAGGTAATTCGTTCAAAAAAATATGACAAAATATTTTCCAGTGAAGTTATTGAACATCTAGAACACCCAGAAAAAATGATTGACGAGATCGTGGCCATTGCCAAGCCTGAGAGCCTGATAGTCATTTCTTTCCCCAACGAACACCTGATTGGCAAAATAAAATTTGTCCTGCTCAAGCTGGGACTATTCAAAATATTATTCAAGGGCCTGCCGCCCCAAATGGCGGATGAATGGCATTTGCACGAGATAAAACTTGAATATTTCAAACAATTAATCTCCGGCCGCTTGCGCATTATCACCATCAAAAAGATTCCTTCTTGTCTTTTGCCGCTCCATTATGTTTTTCTTTGCCAGATAAATAAATAAAATTATGGCCCTTCTTATTTTTATAAAATTAATCATTTTCTGGGTGATCATCACTTTTTTTGCCTGGCGGCTAATGCTTTTGATATTTAAAGATGAGTCTAAGGAATTTTTGCTGACGCTGGCTTTGATCGCTGGGCCAGTTTTTTATATTTTTACTCTGAATATTTTGGGCCATTTTTTCCCTATAACTTTTTTATTCTTTTATGTTTTGGCCGTTTTTCTGATTATTGGTCTCGTGCTGTTTATTTTTACCCATAAAGATAAAATAAAATCTTTTTGGCTCTTGGACAAAAGATGGAGAAAAATTTTGCTTTTGACCATTATCGTCATTTTTCTCACCACCGGCTTGATCGCCGCTCGGGGCTATTCTGGTGATGAGTTTAATATCTTTAGCACCGTGCCTATGGCCGGCACGATCGCTGAGGGCAACTTCCCAGTGCGCTGGACAGTCGAGCCGCAGGTCATGGCTTATTATCATTATGGCATAGAGCTTTTTTCCGCCGCCATGTACAAAACCACAGACTTGCCTTTTTGGTATGGCGTGGATCTTTGCCGCGCTTTATTTACGATCTTATTTTTGGCTCTTATCTTTCTTGTACTTTTCAAAATTACCAAGCATCCAGCCAAAAGTTATTTAGTTTCTCTTCTGACGCTCTTTGGCGGCGGTTTGGTTTGGATTTATGGTATTACCGGTTTTATTCATAGGAATGCCGCTGCGCCCTGGAAATTTTTGCACCAAGGCACGACTTCGGGCGCGGCCGGACCACTGATCAGAGATATCCATATTCAGTGGGGGGCTATTTCTTTTCTCCTGATTCTGCTTGGTATTTTTCTTTATTTCAAAGCTGTAGAATACAAGAAAGAAAATAAACCCTGGCTCCCTATCGTCCTAATTAATATTATATCGCTAGCGGTTCTGGCCCTAGTCGGAGAGACCTACTTATTGGTTGAACTGTTGGTTTTTCTATTGTATCCCTTTGCCACTCTATTTATTAAAAGCCAGAAAAAATATTTTAAAACCTATTTGCTGATTTCGCTCCTCACTGTGGCCGCCGTCTCTCTTATTGCCGCTTTCCAGGGCGGGGTATTAACAGAATTATTTCACCAGAGTTATGACCGCCATCCGCGTCCGACTGGCAACTGGTTCTTTTTCAATCATGAAAAAATTGGTTTTCTTTGGAGCTCTCAATCACTGATCAATTTTGGTCTGCCCTTATTTCTTATCTTGCCTTGTTTGTATTTGCTATATGTTCGCTTCAGGAAAGGGGAGTATTATCAAGAACTTTTATTTTTGCTTTTGCTTTCTTTCGCCTGTTTTGCCGTGCCCTTTGTAATGGAGCTTGGCCCGCGCTATGACTATGAAATGCTCCGCTATCTTTATCTGGCCCCGCCATTTTGGAGTCTGGCCATTGGACTTGTCTTAGCCGATATTCTCATTGATAATCAACGGGTCAAAAAAATTTGGCATCGCCTCGGCTGGTTAGTCGTATTTTTTATGGTGCTAGTTGGCTTTCTTTTCCAAATTATTTTTATGGTAGTCCCCATCGGCCGTTCCAGTCAGAGATTTACTCCATTTTTTTACAGCTTTCCACCGCCGACCGCCATAGAGTCTCGGGCTTTTGCTTGGATCAAGAAAAATACCACTATCAATGATTATTTTTTTAGCTACAGCCCCAGCCAAGACGATTCCACTATCTATAATAAAAAGATGAATATTTTTGCTGGCCGCATCGCCCCAGTTTACAGTTATATGGCTGACCACAAGATGCTCAACCGCGACCAGCTGGTTCAGGACTTAATCGCCGCTTTTGGCCGAGCCGAAGTCTCTTGCCTGCCGGCGGATTTAAAATTTATGGGCTATAAATATCTCTATGTGAGTGAATATTGGCCAGCCGGCCTTGAAGAGAAGTGCCAGGCCAATAATAAATTAGAATTAAAATATGAGGATTCTAAAAATGGTTCTTTCGCCCGTATTTATAAGATAAATTATTAATTCTCATGTTGTCAGCCAAGATTATTCAAAATTTAAAATGTCCCCATTGTTTGGCCGGCTTAAAACATTCCGAGCATAATTTTTTGTGTGAGCACTGCCAAAAAGAATATGCCATTACCGATGGCGTCGTAAGTTTTGGGCATTTTACTGAGGATAAAGCCAACGCCAGCGCTGACAATCTCATCAGCCGGCTAAAAAACTTTTTTAAAAGATATTCCGCTTTTTACAACTTTCTCTATTACGCTTTCGGCGGGTTCTTCGTCGGTCTTAGCGCTAGGCAAGCTATTTGGAGATTAGATCAAGATAAACTAATACTCAATCTCGGCTCAGGCATCAAACGCATCCGGCCGGAGGTGATTAATATTGATTTTTTGCCATTTAAAAATGTTGATATTGTCGCTGATATTACCCACTTGCCATTTGCTGATAATTCCGTTGACGCGATTATCAATGAATTTGTGCTTGAGCATGTCAAAAATCCAGAGGCTATCATCACTGAAATAAAAAGGGTTTTAAAACCCGGCGGCTTGGTCTATGTCTCCACACCTTTTGTTGAGAGCTTTCATTCTTCACCCCACGATTACCAGCGCTGGACCAAGCCCGGGTTGATTCATCTCATGAAAGATTTTCAATTAGAAAAAGTTGGTATTCGCTCCGGCCCCACCTCAGCGCTCTTGTCAATTTTAAATGAGTGGTTGGCGGTACTCTTGAGTTTTGGCTGGCGACCGCTAGAACAAATTTGGCTGATGTTTTTTACTATTATTACCAGTCCTTTAAAGCTATTGGATTATTTTATGTGGCGCTTGCCCAATGCCGATAATATTTCCTATGCTTTTTATTATTTAGGCAAGAAATCATAATTTATGAAAAACAAATTTTTTATTATAGCCGTTCTCATTGCTCTTGGTTTTGCCAGTCGCCTTTTCAGCTATCCGCCCAACTTTTCACCCTTGGGTGCCATTGCTCTTTTTGCCGGCTTTTATTTTTTAAAACGCACTTCATTGTTGGTACCTATTATTATCCTGGTTGCCTCGGATATTTTTATTGGTTTTTATGATTGGCGTCTGATGGCTTCGGTTTATGCCAGTTTCGTTTTGATTGGGCTCGTTGGTTCTTATCTAAAAAAACACTATCATTGGTGGTCAGTTGGACTCGGGTCAGTCATTGGCTCCTTGTTATTTTTTATTATTACCAATCTGGCCTTTTGGTATTTTGGCGGCTTTTATTCCTTGGATTTAGCCGGCCTAGCTTCTTGTTTTACATTAGCCATTCCATTTTTCAAAAATACTCTGATTGGCGACCTGTTTTTTACTACGATTTTATTTGGGATTTATAGTCTGGCCCCATATTTACAGAAATTAACAGCAAGAAAGATTGTCCAAGGATAATCAGTATTATTTATATATTTGTATTAGTATGAAAATTCTCTTCATTATCCCTCCCTATGATCTCATGGCCAAGGGTTATGGCTCAAAGAAAAAATTGCGCGCTGGTTTTTTCCCACCCTTGGGCGTGGGTTATTTGGCCGCCCCGCTATTGCAATCTGGCCACAATGTAAAAATCATTGATTGTCCGCCGCTGGACTACCAAAACGAAGATGTCGGCCGGATAGTTGACGATTTTCGGCCAGATGTTATTGGTATTTCCTCTCTTTCTGCTTCGGCCGAAGAGGCTTACAGCCTGATAAAATATTTAAAAAATTTATATCCAGCAATTCCTATCATTTTTGGCGGGGCGCATGTTACCTGTTTCCCGGAAAAGATCATCGAGGCAGTGCCCATGGTTGATTGCCTTTCCTATGGGGAAGGGGAGATTACTTTCCAAAAAATTGTTGATTCTTTGATTAAAACAGGTACTATTGATAAAAATATCCCCGGCATCTGGGTCAAAAATGAGGCTGGTCAATTTGTAAAAAATCCGCCTCCGCCAGCCATTATGAATATTGATGAGCTCTTACCGCCGGCTTACGAATTGTATGACTATAGCATCTACATGCCCCTGCCTTTGCAATATAAAAAATTGCCAGCGGCCAACGTCATCACTTCCCGCGGTTGCCCTTGGGGACATTGTACTTTTTGTTTTGAATCTGGCCGCGCTTCTCAAAAGTATCGCCGCCATAGTCCTGAGCGAGTAGTTTCCGAAATAAAAAATCTTTATGAAAATTTTGGTATTCGCGAGATCACTTTTTGGGATGATAATTTTTTGGTTAATGAGCAGTGGATTTTAGAATTTTGCGATTTATTGGACGCCAGTGGCCTAAAAATTCCTTGGTCAGCCTGTGGCCGGGTGAATACCGTCACCAAAACCATGCTCGAACGCGCTAAAGAATCAGGCTTGTGGTGTGTTTTTTATGGTTTTGAGACCGGCAACGAAGATTTATTATTGCGCATCAAAAAAGGAGCGACCCTGGAGCAAGCGCGCCAAGCGGCCCAATGGACTATAGACCTTGGTATTGATATCCGCGGCTCTTTTATGTTGGGGCTACCTGGTGAGACGCCGGGCAAGGCTTTGAAAACAATCCAATTCGCTAAGGACCTAAAAATACCCTTTGCTCAATTTCTCCTGACTTTTCCCGAATGGGGGACAGAGCTCTATGATGATGCCTTGGAAAGCGGTCAGATGGTTTCTTCTTATGGCGGTCGGACAACTGCCACCTATGTGCCCGCCGGTTACAAAAATGCCGAAGAACTACGCGCCATGCAAAAACGCGCTTATCATTCTTTTTATTTCAACCCGGCTTTTATTTGGCTCCATATGAAGCGCCTGACTAGTTGGAGCGAAATAAAACAATACTATCTCGGCCTGAAATATATTTTAGGAGTGAGTTAAACATAAAATTTATCCTGACACTGTCTCGCGAGAGGCAAGGGAAGGATCCCATTTAGGCTCGCACTCACTATAATTTAAGTTTATACTTATCGGGACGGGATCTTTCGTCGCTGGCTCCTCAAGATAAATTATTACATCACAATGATATTATCTTTTATAAAAAAACACTACCTTATCATCTCGATTTTGGCTATCGCTTTTATTTTGCGGCTAGTTGGGATTTTATATGGCCATCCATTAGCCCTGGTCAATGATGAAACACCCACGCTGGCTGCTAGTTTGAAGATGATTGGCACCAGCTCACTGCGCGCCAATGCTTTTCAGTATTATTATCCGGCTGGCCTCGCCTATGTCTTTCTTCCATTTTTAGCTCTTTATCTAGTTTTTGCTAGGATTTTTGGGATATTTGGCAGTATCGCCGAGATCAAGGATATTGTTCTTTTAAATATTGGTTATTTCGCACCGGTCGCCAGGTTTGTCAGCGTTATTCTAGGCACTGCCTCCGTTTTTTTGGTTTACCACATCAGTCAAAGATTATTTAGCCATAAAAAAATCGGCCTTTTGGCCGCTTGGTTTTTGGCTATCAATTTTTTTCATGTGGCTAATTCTCATTATGGTCAGACTTGGACAGCCCAGTCTTTTTTTATTTTATTAGTACTGTTTTGGGCGGTTTATTTTTATCAAAAAGAAAAAATTTCTCGCTATGATTATCCCTTGGCTGGTATTTTTATCGGTTTGGCCTTTAGCATCAACTTTGTTGGTATTATCAGCTATGTTTGGTTTTTATTGGCTCACTGGCTGAAAAATAAGGGCCAAAAGTTTGTAAAAATTTTTATTGCCAATAAGAATTTTTGGCTGGCCAATCTGGTTTTATTATTAATGATTGCTTTGGTTTATTATCTCAATCCTTTTGGCTTGAATAATTATTTTGGCCGAATTTTTAATGACAACCCCGCAACCAATAGTTACTCCTTTTTTAGTTTTACTAGTTTAAAGATTTTATTTTCTTATCTCAAAAATGGCTTTTTAGCGGAGCCGTTATTATTTCTCCTAATTATTCCTGCCGCCCTTATTCTTTGGAGAAAGCATAAAATTGCTTTTTGTTTTTTAATACCTTGGCTGATTATTTATTTGCTTTTTCTGGCCCCATTGACCAACCCGATGGTTAGATATCTGTTGCCGACCATTCCTTTGATGTCTATTGTTGTCGCTTTCTTTATTCACTATCTTTTTGAAAAATTTTCCGCCAAAATAAAAATTTTTATTATCATTATTTTTCTTTTGAGCTTGCCCAATCTTTTTTTTAGTTTGTTGCTTGATTATCGGATGACCAGACAAGATACCCGCCTCTTGGCTTACAGCTGGGTAGTCAATAATATCAAAAGTGGCAGCCATATCAAAAATTTAGATCTAGGCGCGGAAATTCCCTTTGTGGAAAGCAAAGAAATAGTCAGCCTGATAAAAGAAAAATTGCCCGAGCTTTATTCCAGCAAAAGAAAATATTTATCTTCACTAGAGGAGGAAAATTATCCCGATCCCAATTATGCCATTATCAATTATCCTGATCTGGTAGCCGCCGATTATGATTTCGAATATTTGATTGTGAGTGACTTTGATAAAAATAATTTAATAAACAAAACCAAACCAACAGCTGCTTCCCAAAAGCTGATAAAATACTTTTATCCAAGTGAAAATAGCCCCCTGCCAACCAAAAGTGAGCTGGAGTTACCCTTCAATCTTTATTCGTTCGATCCCTGGTTTTTGCTCCGTTTCTATGATTATTATGGCCCCTATATTGAGATTTACGAGCTAAAAAAGACGCCATGAGAGTTATTATCCTTGCCAACCACCTAGAGGCGACTGACGGCTGGAGCCGCTATGCTTATGATCTCGCCAAAAACCTAAAAGCCGCTGGCCACGAGATTCTTTGTTTGGTCAATAAAAAATCCTCTGCTGATATTGGTCAGAGAGTGGTTTTTGGCAGCCCCTTGGGCTACCTAGCCAACCCTTGGCGATCTTTCAAAACTGGCAAAAAAATTCAGTCGATATTTTTTGAATTTCAGCCAGACATTATCCATGTCGTTACCGAACCCTATGCCAGCTGTTTAATATTTTGTCGTTACCCCAAATCCAAGATAATCATGACTATCCATGGCACCTATGCTTATCCACCAGCACTTTTATCCAGTTCCCTTAAACATTTTCTGGCCCGCCTGTTGACCACCAGTGTTTATAAAAAAATAACTACTGTTATTGCTGTTAGTTCTTTTACCAAAAATCACTTGATCAAAAAAATTAATTCTTCAAAACTCAGAGCCAAAACAAAAGTAATTACCAATGGTATAGATTTGGTCTCATTCCCGCTTTTGAATACCGCCCCGGCTAGAGACAACAAAATTAAAAAAATTATGTTTGTCGGTGGCATCAAATCTGGCAAAGGAATTTTAGAAGCTCTGGCTGGTTTGCTTTATTATAAAAATAATTTTTCTGAAGAGTTCCAGTTTATTATTATTGGTCAAGCCGAACCCGAGACATCCTATTTTGGCGCTTTACAAAAATTTATTAATGAGAGCAATTTGATTGACCAGGTAGTTTTTCGCGGTCGCATCAGTCATGAAGAATTATTGGCTGCATACAAAGAAGCCGATTTGTTTCTGATGCCCTCTCTTTGTGTTGATGATAAATGGCTTGAAGGCTTTGGTTTGGTTTATCTGGAGGCCGCGAGCCAAGGTGTGCCCTGCCTTGGCTCCAAAGAATCTGGTGCTATTGATGCTATTGTTGATGGAGAGACCGGTTATCTTGTCGACGCCAGAGATCCCGTTGATATTGCCAAGCATATTGATTTAGTGCTCAACAAAAAAACAATCAATCCGGCTGAGTGTCTTGCCTGGGCCGAAAAGAATGATATCAAAAACAAAATTAAAGAAATAACAGAACTATACCGCTCCGCATTATTATAATATTTTTATGAAAATAGTTATCGTTTCCAACTCTTTTTCTCCCCGCGAGGGCGGCGCTGCTGCTATCGCCTTTGAGCAGGCCAAATTATTATCAGATCTTGGCCATCAGGTTTTTGTTTTTTCCGGTGTTGCCGACAAAAATATTGGCTGGTCCAAAGAATCAGGTTTATCTGTTTATCGTTTGGTCACGCCAGGCTTGCCTTGGTTTTTGCGTTCTTATTTTTGTCTCCGTAATAAAAGGATAGAAGATGAATTTAAGAAATTTTTGGCTGAAGTAAGCCCAGAAGTTATCCACTTTCACAATCTCTATTACCAATTTCCTTTTTCTTTATTTAAAATAGCCAAAAATTTTACACCTCGCACCCTTTTTACTGTTCATGACGTGATGACCTTTAGCTATACCAAGCTTAGCCACTTTATTGATCAGAAATATAATTTAGAAAATATTGATACTATTAATTACCATTTATCTTTGTGGTGGCAGCTCAAGCAAAGCAAAAAAGGTTTTAATCCTTGGCGCAATATTATTATCCGCCATTATTTAAAATATTTAACCAAAATATTCAGTGTTAGCGGTGAACTCAAAAAAGCTCTAGAGCAAAATAAAATAAAAAATATTACAACTATTCACAATGGCATCAATGTTGCCGATTGGGCGGTAGGGGAGAGCGAAGCGCAAAAATTCAAAAAAGAATTAGGTTTGGATAATAAAAAAATTATTCTTTTCGCCGGCCGCTTGAGCGGCTACAAGGGCACCAAACAAATTATGGCCGCCCTGGAAATTATTACCAAGACAATTCCCGAAGCCATGCTTTTGGTTTTAGATAGCCAAAATAATTATCAGAATAGTCAGCCCTATGTTCATTTGGCTGGTTCGGCCAGTCGCGAGCAAATGAAATATTATTACGCCATGAGTGATCTTGTAGTTGTGCCCTCGATTTGTTTTGATTCTTTTCCCACGATCAATCTAGAAGCCATGGCCTGTCACAAGCCAGTCATCGCCACCATTTTCGGGGGGAGCAGAGAATTAGTTGAAGATCAAAAAACAGGCTATTTAGTTAACCCGTTACATATTGATGAATTAGCCGAAAAAATAATTTACCTTTTGCAAAATCCAAAGCTGGCTAGGGAAATGGGGGAGTCTGGTTATCAAAAAGTAAAAAATGAGTTTAATCAAGAAAAATGGATCCAAGAAATTTTAAACTGCTATCATCATTAAAGTTGCTCTATTTTCTGCCCCATGTTATCCTAAAATCAAGAAGTTAAATTATAATTCATGAAAGTTCTCATCACCGGTATTGGCGGATTTGTCGGCCAGTATCTCAATGATTATATTTCCCAAAACCACCCCGAGGTAGAAATACATGGCACGGTATTTAGCAATGTCCACATTGATCGGACAATTTTTGCTGATAATAAATTTATCAATCATGTTTGTGACATAAATGACAAAGAAAAAGTTAGAGAATTAATAAATCTAGTCAAGCCGGATATTATTTTTCATTTAGCGGCCCAAAGTTACGTCAGCTCTTCTTGGGAAAATCCAGAAAATACTCTCCATACCAACATTATTGGCCAAAGCAATTTATTTGAAGCCGTACGCCAATTGCGTGATGAAAAATTTGATCCGGTTATCTTAATCGCCTGTTCTTCTGAAGAATATGGCCCAGCAATAGAAATTGGCCACCCTCCCTTTACCGAGGCAAGCGAGCTCAGGCCCAAATCCCCCTATGCTATTTCCAAAATCGCTCAGGATTTTATGGGTTTTCAATATTTTCAGGCTTACGGCTTGAAAATCATTAGAATCCGGGCTTTTAACCACACTGGCCCGGGCCGTGATCCAGTTTTTGGTGTTTCCAATTTTGCCAAAAAAATTGCCGATATAGAAAAAGGAAACATTGTGCCAGAAATAAAAACCCGCGACCTAGGAGCTCTCCGTGATTTTACTGATGTGCGCGATATTGTGCGCGGCTATTGGCTGGCGATAGAAAAATGCCAACCCGGCCAAGTTTATAATCTGTGTTCTAGCCGCGGTATCACTTTTGAACAAATATTAAATAAACTCTTGGCTCTTTCCGCAGTTAAAAATATTTCTTTGATCAAAGATCCGGAGGGCAAAAGGCCGACTGACGGTGGCCAGATTATTGGTGATAATACCAAATTTAAAAATACCACCGGCTGGCAGGTGGAGATTGATTTCTTGGAGCAAACCGTGCCAGACATGTTAAATTTCTGGCGCAAAAATTAAGATAGTTATTTTTTATTAATTAAATACAAACAAATCCAGTCAGGAGCTTTTGTGCTCTTTTTTTGTTTGGTTAATTTATTATCAGTTACAATTTCAACAGATTTTATTTTGAAGCCAATTTGTTCGGCCATAGTTATAAATTCTTTTTTGCTAAAAAAGCTAAACATTCTTTCTCCGAACAAATCAGTAACCATTTTTTCTCCATTGCCCTTTTTAAGGGAAACAAAAATTATCCCTTCATCCCTGACTATTTTTCTAAATTTAGTTAATACCTTGGAGATATCTATTTTGCGCAGATTGATTAAAGACGCACAGGCCCATATGCCGTCATAGTAATTATCGGGCATTTTTATTTTCCTTAGATCACAGCAATATAATTTTGATTTTGGGAATTTTTTCCTAATCTCGCTGATTGTTTTTTTAGAATAATCCAAACCAGTCATCTCAAACCCCATTTTTATAAAATCTGAAAAATTATCCGATCCGCCGCAGCCAGCATCTAGAATCTTGGCTCCGTCGCTAAGATATTTAGCAAATATTTTTCTCTGCTTTGACCAGTCATAAGAACGACTTTTCTCAAAATGCCACTTTATTCCTTTTTCGTAATTCTGTTTAGTTTTTTTATATGCATCCATATTTTATATGTTCTTTAATATCTTTTTCAGCCAATAGTATGGTCCGGGCAGATAGTGGCGCAGAAAGGATTTGATCTTTTTCTTTAGACCACTATTGATGTCATAGATATACCAAAAAGTATAATTATCCGCTTGGCGATTATTGTATTCTATTCTTGCTGGATGCTGGAGTTGAAATTCCATCGGGTAGCGCGCCATATTGGCATTTTTATCTAGCACATTGACTGTCGAGCCAGCTCCTTCGCCAAAGCCGATATTGGTGATCAAATTTTTTTTCGGAGCGATTACCAGCCCTTCGTGCATCAAGACATTATAAAACCATTGCACATCCCAGGTGCCGTCACGCGCTTTTTTATTATCTTTTATATTATCAAAAAGATTGCTCCAATATTCTCTGACCGCATAATTGGGCAATATCTTTTTGAGTTTATCAGTCTTTCTTATCCCCTCCCAGCTTTCCAGAAAAAATTCATAAGTGTTAAAGGCTCTTTGCCAAGTGGCCCAACCCCAGGTTTGTGCCACCTGAGAAAAATAATAGCTATCAGGACAATTAAATTTTTTATTACCTTGTTGGGTGTTCAGCCCGGCAATTTGCATTATTTTTGGGTTATCCTTGTATTTTTCTAGAAGTTCTTCGCAATAATAAAAAAAACTTTCATCCGGCAGACAGTCGTCCTCGAGAATTATCGCCCGATCCACTTGCCCAAAAACCCACTCCAGCCCCGAGGCGATCCTCGGTCCGCAATTCATATTCACCTCAGAAAAATTCTTTTTTACCTCGCACTCCCAATCTACTTGGTCCACTACCGCCCTAGCCGCGTCGCACTTTATTTTTTCTTCGGCATTTCTCGCTCCGTCAGCGATCACAAAAAGCTGTCTTGGCTTGACTTGTCTGATGGCATTGAGTGTTTTCTCGGTTGTATCGACGCGCCGATAAACTGTTAAAAGTATGGGGACATTAAATTGATTTTTCATATTATTATTAAGTTTATCCTGACCCCGCATTGAGTTCTGCGGGGGAAGGATCCCGTGGTTCATTTTTTAATGCCGCGTAAATTTTGGGCATTTTATTTTTCAAATAACCTTTCACCATTAAGTTCCTTTTTCGGCGGTAAAGCTCTTTGGCCTCTGCCGATTGTTTTGTGTTCAGTTGCTCTTTTTGTAGGAATTTCCTATATATCAGCCCATCAATTTTCAAAGCGCTTATCAAGTTTTTTATTTTTTTTGTTTTTTGGTTGCGCGCCTCATCGCGTTGCACCAATTCATCCCAGCCTATTTTGGCATAACTTTCATTTATTAATTCAAAAATAGATTTTAAATAACAAAGATGTTGCGCCTCGCTATTGTTTCGCCCCAGAGAATTACCGTGGATACGGTGGCTCACCAAAAATTCTGGCACATTTGTTATTTGTTCCTCTTTTAAAAGTTTAACATATAAATTTAAATCTTGGGCGTACTTATATTCCTCATTATAATTGCCTATCTTGGCGATTTTGTCTTTACGGAAAAATATAGAGCTGTGCCAGATGCACGGTTTGCCAAAGATAAAATGAAACTTTATCAATTTTGTTTCTACTGGCGGCTGCCTCTTGGCCAGCATTTGGCCATTTTCGTCAATAATTTTTACCCAACTGCCCGTGAGCGCATATTTGGGGTTGCCTTCCATAAATTCATATTGTCTAGCCAGTCTTTCTGGCGCGGATAGGTCATCGGCATCGAGCCTGACAATATATTCACCTTGTGCCTCCCTGATTCCGACATTGAGAGACTTGGTTAGCCCCAAATTATATGTATTGTGAATTAATCTGATTCTCTTATCTTGTTTAGCGTAATTTTCGATTATTTCCTTAGTTTTATCAGTCGAGGCATCATTAATTATAATAAATTCAAAATCAGTGAAAGTCTGGTTCAAAATACTCTCAATTGCTTCTGGTAAATATTTTTCCGCGTTATAAGCGGACAGCAAGACCGATACTTTCATAAAATTTTTATTTTAGGCCATGGCCTGTAGTTCCTCGTCTTCAGTATACAAAATCTCTAACCCCTCAATTACCGGCGTGTCTTTATATTGTTTATTAAAGCCATCAAAAAATGCTTTTATCATTTCCAGTTTAATCCGGTAATTTTCTTTATTGTCGGTCGCCTTTAGGTGCGCCCGCTGACTGCTTTTACAATAAGCACACAGAGGATTCATCTGGCCGTCTCGTGCATTGACTGTCTGCCGCAGATATTGCAAAACCGGATGTTGCCAGATTTTATCAAATTCAACTTGGCCATATTTTTCAATATGTTTTTGGTAATTGAAGATAAAAGGATTAAAAACATTACAGCAACCCAGATAATATGAGTCCTGATGTGAATAACAAGAGCGTAGTTGTAATCCGACCCAAGGCGCATTGCAGGCGGTTGCCTTTCTGTCTTTATCTTCTCCTGGCTTCCTGTCTTTTTCTTTTTGGAAATATGGCGGCTCTTTGGGCAAAGCGGCAATCACTCCCTGCTCTTTGGCATAATTATAAAGGCGATCTATTTTTTTATTAATCTCATCCACTTCGTCGTCTCGGACGATTATCTCCTTGAGGGCATGATTATAATCATGATAATGGTAAAGGCCAAAGAAATCTATTTTAAATTTTTTTATTAGATCAATCATTTTGACCGCTTCATCTATATTGGCCTTATTCAAAGCATAAACCACGGTAATACGGGGTTTTTTATAATTACCATCCATTTTCTTTTTGGCGAGAGACACCAGATTGCCGATGACTGTTTCAAAGTCACCAGCCTGCAAGATTTTATAAGTTTCCGGCGTCGCCGCATGGATAGAAAAAGTTATGGCGTCAAAACCGATTTTTAGCATGGTATCCTGTATTTTTTCATTTAGCCCCATGCCGTTAGTAGACATGCCCAAATCCAGCTTGTGTTTCAATTTTAAATAACCAATTATTTCCTTGAAATGAGGGTTTAATACGGACTCACCAATAAAACCCATAAAATTTATACTGCCAGCCTTATCAAAGATTTTATCAAACGCCTTTATTTGTTCCGGCGTTATATTATTAGCCACCCTTTCAATATTTTTTTCTCTCAGGTTGTGAACCGAGCAGATCGGGCAGAGTAAATTACAGCAATTGCTCAAGCTCATGGTAATTTTCGTCGGCTGGCCCTTGGGATTTTTTTTGTTTTTTCCCGCCTCTGCCAAGGCCAACATCTTGTTCAATTTTTTCTTTTTACTTGGTAGCACCAAAGAAGCCATCGCGTTTATCGGCTGTGTCGAGACGATCTTCTTGATATTCTTTTTAATCATAATCCGTTTGCTTTAATTTTTTTAATCAGCCATTTCCGGCTCCGCAATTTTAGATCGCGGTCATGCAAACGCACAAAGTCTTCGTCCTGAATAAATTCAATGCCCACCATTTGCTTATTACTATCAAGCATATAGCGGTTCGCTATTACCTTTTTGATATTTGTTTCCTTGAGCGCCTCATAGGTTTTTATACTCCAGACATTGCCCGAGGGTACAAAGATTTCTATGCTTCTCCCAAAATAATTTTCTAATATTTTTTGTGATTCTAAAATATGTTCGCGATGCAAAGAGCTTGGCAAGTCTGGCCAGAACTCGCGGTGCATTTTTCTATTGGAATATCGGGAATAGGGGAGATGATTACCCACAACGCAATGCGTCAATCCGTGGTTAGCAATGGTTATGAGTTCCTTATCGGCGGCCTGTTTCAACATTGCTGCTTCGGCCGGGAATTTCTCAGGAAAAGGTGTTAAATTTGAATTTTCATCTACCCAAGTTGCCGCTATAGAGACAATCGGCACAATGCCATTATCCTCAAAAATTTTTAAATATTTTCTCCAATCTTCTGCTGTTAGCTCTTCATATTTTGCCCAGCCGCGGAAGGGCCAGACTCTTTTTAAAAATCCATAATTAGCCCAAGGAAAATAAAAATAAGTTATCCCGCGCCAGGTAAAACTTTTTTTGCCCCATTGGTTATAATATTTGGTCGATGCGCCGATGTCATCAATGCGCCATTGTTTCATTTGGTCAAAATTATAAATAATCCGCTATAATACTGGTCTTGTTTTTTATCCAGCTTCAACATTCTTATCAGTAAAAGCCAAGGTAGAAAAAAAAGATAATAACCTATCTTGCGTTTTAATACAGAACCGCCCTGGGCCGATTTCCTTTTTGTCATATCCCAGATAGCCGTATGACTGTTGCCAAAGGTTGTTATTTCTACCTTATCAAAACCGCTTTCTTTAAAAACCTTTTCTGCAAATTTTTTTGTCGGCCTTAGGTTGTCATCGTGCTCATTGCTAAAAAAGGGGATACTCAAAAGTGCTGCACCGCCAGGTTTTATTAAACGATACATTTCTCTTGTTGCTTTAGGGAAATCATTTAAGTATTCCACCACCTCCAAGCACAAAATAGAATCAAAATAATTATCAGGGTAATTCAACCCCTTCTCAATATCTCCATATAAAACATTTGCTTCCTTGTTCTCTTCTAGGTCAATAGCTACCATTTCTTCGGCCTTTATTATTTGGTCATAGCGCCTGTTTTTTGAGCCGATATCCAATACTCGCCCTTGGAGCAGCCAGATATTTTTTAAAAGCAATTTTTCTAGAGCATTACGATGCCAGGTAAATTTATAATAGCGGTAAATCATCTTCTTCGCCGCTTTTATTTTTTGGATAAAATTTTTCATTATCAATATTTTATTAAAAACAAACAAAGTTATTTTTGTTCTATAGAGTAAAATTTTATTAATTTTTTTACGCTTACCGTCGGTTAGTCGTTCTATTTTATTAATATATTTATAGGCTATCGTTTGAATGGTTTCATATTTTATGTCCCCGACATAAGCTTGGTATTCCCGACTGATCAATTCTATTTTTTCTATCAGTTCTTTTTCATTGGTAAACAACTCGCCACCTTTTTGTACTATTTCTCCATTACCGCCACTATTTAGTGCTGCTACTGGCAAGCCGCAAGCCAGTGCCTCTATTATCGCGTTGGAGCAAGCGTCGTCTTTAGTCGCTGTAATATAAATATCACGTTCTTTAAGTTTATCAGCCAATTTTTCGCTTGTCAGCGGAGGGATAATTTTTATATTTTTAAAATGAACGGGACAATTTCCCACAAAAGACATTTCATAGCGCGACCAGTCCAGATTTTTGTCCAAGTATTCATAAAACTCAAAGCCTTTTTTTATGTTGCCCGACCAACTGCTGGCGATCAATTTTGTTTTTTGCGAATTATGATTTGGCCTATTATCAGTATTAAAAATTTTTGGGTCAACCGCATTGCCGATAATACTATATCTCTTACTATTAAATCCCAGTTTTTTTGATTCTTCGTACAGCCAGCCTGAAACAAAAATAGCCCAATCAGGTAATTTACTCGCCACCCCATTCATCAGGCGATCTAAAATAGCCCACTCCTTCCCTTTATGATAGCCAAGGATCCCCCCCAGACGGTGAATAAATATTTTATTCGGATATTTTAACTTCAGCTCTACTACCTCCGGCAGTTTTTGATAGCTATAAAATATAATACATTCAGCCTTTTCTGTTTCTTCCTCATATATCCCCAAATTAATAAATTCATCCCTCAAGACTTTTAGGAATTGATTGGCGCCGCCCCAGGGGCCGTCTTTAAAATCGTATAATATTTTAATCTTTAAATTGCTGTTCATAATATTTTTTGTAAAAACCTTTTTTATCCAAAAGCTCCTCATGGGTTCCTTGTTCTAATATTTTACCATCTACTACCACGACGATATTGTCAGCGCTTTTGATGGTTGATAGGCGGTGAGCGATTGCCACCACCGTCTTTCCAGCCAAAACTTTCTCCAGCGAAGCTTGTATGGCCTTTTCTGTTTCTGTATCCAAAGAGCTGGTCGCTTCATCCAAAATCAAAAGTTCCGGATCTCTGATAATTGCCCGAGCAATAGCAATTCTTTGTTTTTGGCCGCCAGAAAGACGTGCTCCTTTTTCTCCAACTATTGTTTCGTATTTTTGGGGCAGGGTCTCTATAAAATCATCTATTTGGGCTACCTTTGCGGCGCGCATAATATCCTCTTTGTTGGCTCCCCAGCAACCATAGGCGATATTGTTGGCAATAGTGTCATTAAATATCACGATGTCTTGAGAAATATAACCCAGATGTTCTCTCCAAGTTTTAGTATTCACTTCTTTCATGTCAGTTTTGTCAACAAAAATTTGACCGCCCGTCGGCATTATTAGCCCGGATATTATATTCGCCAGAGTGGTTTTTCCTGACCCTGTCGGGCCGACTAGGGCAGTGATTTTGCCCTTGGGTATCACCAGATTGATTGATTCTAAAACATTATTCTCTTCCTCATATCTCAAATTAATATCTTTCAAGACAATCTCTTTTTCTAGTTTTGTGATTTTTTGATTTCCATTCCAAGCTTTTTCTTTTTGTGCCTCTCTGATTATGGCCTCATAGGCCTTATAGGGTTCCATCAACTGGAACATCCTTGCTACTGCCCGCAAGCTGGCGTTGGCCTCGTTAAACATTTTTAGAAAGATATAGAAATAAGTTATCAAAACCGGCACATAAAAAGTTATATTTAAACCCCATATTTTTGTTACAAAAGTAAAAATACTGACTAGAGCGGTCATAACGGCAACCTCTGATAGGGGAGCAATTATTGCCTCATAGCTTTCATACTTATAGTCAAGATCGGCCATTGAATTGGATATTTGGTAAAAATTTTTTCTTTCATATTCTTCAGCTGTAAAAATTTTGACAGATTTTATATTACCCAACTTTTCTATCAATTGGCTATGAAGAATCGCTGACTCTTTGGTGGCCTGCATGCTAACCTTCTTGACCTTGGCGAATAAATTTTTTATCGGGATGGTTATGACTGCTTCCAAAATTATTGCCATCAGGGTAAATTTCCAAGAAACAAAAACAAGTAAAATCAAATAAATTATTATTTTACTCACCTTTGAGATCATTTCTAAGAGTGTAAAATAAAAGCTAACTATTGATTTTGTAAAAATAGATATACTTGTCACCAAATTGCCAGCCTTCATCTTATTTGCGAATTGTAAATTAGCCTCCGATGATGCTTCAAACATTTCATATTGCAAATCACGCCTAATACAAGAACTTACCCGGCTGATGGTTATTGTTTTTAGATAAGTAAAAAAACTTTTTAGCACGATCATCCCCAAAGCAAAAAACATTAATTTTAATACAATATCTGTTTTATCTCCGGTAAAGAAATGCCCCCAAAATTTTTCTAGAAATGGTATTGTTGCTTGTGCGCTGGAAGACGGATCGATTATACTCTGAAAAAAAGGAATCATTGTACCCAAGCTAAAACCCTCGAAAATTGATGCCAGTACACTAAAAACAATAGACAAGGCAGTCAATTTTTTGTATTTTTTGAGTTTGCCGTAGGCCTTTTTAAAATATTCCTGCCTTTCTGGTGTAAAATATTTCATATTTAATCCCAATTAAAATAAATATTTTTAATTTTTTCTTTTTTAATTCTGTCTTTTAGCTGGTCCATTTTTACACGCATCTCAGGAATTCTCTTGCCGTGTCCTTCAACCAAAAGCCATTTAATTTTTTTTATTGCCCCACTATCTATCAAGCTTGTTATTATTTCACACTCTACGCCCTCAACATCCATTTTAACCAACTTTATCTCTCGCCCCAGACTATTTATAAACCCTGACAGGTCAATCAACCCCACTACTATATAATCTTTTGGGTTTATATTTCCCTTGTATTCAAGTAAGGAAGAGCCAATAGACCATTTTACCTGATCCTCACTGGCGTTTTTGTGTAGATATAGCGGCATGGTTGTATTTTGGGTATAAACTCCTTTGTTTATACAATGTACCTTGTTGCTGCCGGGGAATTTTTTTGATAATTCTCCAAAGGCGTAGGGGTTTGGCTCAAAAGCATAAACCTCAGCTCCCTTATCCATCATCATTTTTGTATACTTTCCGATATTCGCGCCGCAATCGATTGCCGTATCACCAGGCTTTAATTTATTTAAGTAAAAAAGACCATCGCGTATCTCTCTGCCAATAATAAAATATATTTTGTATTTCCACTTCAAAAAAGTAGGATATTTATTCAACCGGCCGATTAGTGTTGCTAAAATTTTTTTTTGTTTCATTTTGTTGAGCTTACTTATTAAATCTTGATATTTTTTTATATAATTATTTTTATTGAGCATTGCCGCGGCCCTCTCATAATTTTCATTGATATATTCTAAATCCTTGGCTTGCCTATGTTCATTTTTTACCCAATCAATTATTTTATTAATACTTGTCTCATTATAAATTAAATCTTCATGTATAAAATCTTGCGCTAAGCCGACATCGGTCGAAAAAATCATCGTTCTGGTGAGAGCCGCTTGTAAAATCGCCTTTGGCCCCCCCTCGCTTTTTGAACTGACAATACACAAGTCAATCAAATTATACAATAAATTAATGGTTTCTTCTGGCAGATTATTGATCAAAATATCATCCTCTTTATTTTCGATATAGTTATAGTCACCCACAAAAATAAAGGGGATATCGTATTTTTGGCATTCACTGATCACATAATGTCTCCGTGGCCCGGCCAGAACCAGCATTATTTTTTCTTTGGGCAGCAAGCGCAATATTTTTATCAGCAAGTCCGGGTCCTTTTGCCACTTTGGTGCCAATAAATTATTACCCAAGGAATCTCGCTGAAAAGTGCCAATTAAAATACGGTTGGCTATTTTGTTTTTATCTATTTTTAATATTTCGCAAATTTTTTCTTTGCTCTCTTTTAGCGGTTTGTATATCTCCGGCGAGACATAAAAGGGGATTTGGCTATACGAACAGCCCTCGTTTTTTAGGAAGTTAGAAATTTTTTCATTCGGCGAGATCCAATAATCAATTAATTTTTTTGCTTGCTGATAATTCTCCAGATTGTTGGTCACCACCGCCACTGTTTTTCTACCAAGCAGCTTGCGCCAAAAAAATAAGAATATTTTATTAATAGAAACTATTTGGGCATACCAGACAAAAAATAAAATATCCGCCCGACTATATTTTTCTACTAGTTCAACCCCGGGTATTTTTTTTAGGAAATACTCGGCATTTTTTCTGTCCTTATCTATCGACCAGCCGACTCCATCTGTGCCAATTAATTTTATTTTCATATTTTACTCATGTTCAATTACGCCCCACCATTCACCCCAGTTGATTTGGTAATTTTTTATTTTCCAGCCGCTTTCTTTTAGTTCCTTTTCAATTTCCTCAACAGTATATTCTGTTTCATGTGTCGGGTCTAGCCGGTATTCAAAACCCATCAATTTTTTATAAACAGTCAGCCAGTCGCGGCTGATCATGGGTACACGCAAAAGTAATATTGGGGCAATTTTTTTCATATTTTTTAGTAGCTCGCGGCGCTCCCGGATATGTTCTAATACATTTGATAATACTACCTTGTCAAATTTCTCTTGGGGCTCATACTCATTCAGATCAGCCACCAAAAATTTCAAATTATCTTTTTTATATTTATTCCTAGCCTCTTCTATGCTTTTAGAATTAAAATCCACCCCCAGTACATATTTTGCTTTTTGGGCGATTTTCATAGCCACCAAACCCGTGCCCGACCCAGCATCTAGCACCCTATCATTCGGCTCAATGTTGTCCAGAAAAAACTGGTGGTATTTAATTATGCCATGCTTGGGGTGGATTCCCTTATTCAAGCTGACGGCCAGCTCTGATATTTTCTCATAGGCCCTGTTATGCTGGTCTATGTATTTGCCCAAGAGTTTTATTTTTTTCTTTTCCGTCAAAGATCTGGCCTTGATTGCTGACAGAGCCACAGTTAAAGTTTTTTTGAGCCCTCGTTGTTTTAAATTATTTTTAATTTTTACTAATAAGTTTTTCATAAATATTTATTTCCTTATTAATCTGGGTTTTTAGTGAAAAATTATCAACCACAAACCGTCTGGCACTTTCTCCCAGCTTTCTCTGTCGATCATCATCATTGATTATTGATAATATTTTTTTGCGTATATCTTCAAAATTATTTTCTGTGAGTAGCCCCGTCTCTCCATCTTTGATTATTTCTTTTGTGCCTTCCACCCTCGTTCCAATACAGGCGAGACCCATACTCATTGCTTCCAAAAGTGATTTTGGCATCCCTTCATAAAGCGATGGCAAAACATAAATTTTATATTTATTTAATAATTTTGGCAATTCGTCATTCGGTCGCCGGCCAGTGAAGGTTAATTCTACCTTCAGCCCCTCGGCCAACCTTTCTAATTCTTTTTTTAATAATTCACTTTTTTCATCCATTGGGCCGCCGATTATATCTAGGGCGATATCCGTACCCTCGAGTGCCCTTATTAAAGTATTCAGATTTTTTTGTTCTTCAATTTTGCCAGAATAGGTGATTCTTCGGTCGTGTTTATCGCTGGTTTCTGGTGCAAATTTATCCGTATCAATATAATTGGCGATTACTTCTATTTTCTCGGGTTTAATTTTATATTTCTCTAGTAAATATTGCCGATCACCTTCCGAGGTCACCAGCGCCGCATCGGCCAGAGCGTAGGCAATTCTTTCCCACCAGATTATTTTTTTATCCGCCTTGCCCTTTTGCTTCACCTGAAAAAGCGACTGCGTCCAACCAGTTCGGAGTATTAATTTACCCCTTGGTTTTATGATTTTAGCAACTAACGCTGCCCGGGCTTTTAACTGATTTGTTTTCCAGAAATTGCACTCCCTAACTTTTTTCCAATTTAAAAAAGGCAAAAGCCAGCGGTAATCCCTGGCTCTCATGCGCCATTTTTTGTAAACAATTTCAATGTTCGGCGCCAGATACTTGGCATAGTGCAACTCTTCCCGACCATCGTAAGTGAATAAATAAATTTTTTTAAAATATTGCGCCAGAATATTATAAGGCGCTATTTCTCTTGTCAGTATACCCGCCTTATCCCAATTTTTTAGGCTCATCTTTTCTGTCAAAAAAAATCCCAAAATTTTTTCCTTTAGCTTAGCACTATTATTCATAATTCTTTATTCTTAATTCATCGTCCTATTGTCCGCCGCCGGTCAATACTGTTTTTACAGTTTTTAAAATAATAGAAATATCCAAAACTAGCGACCTATTTTTTATATAATAAAGGTCATATTGCAATTTTTCCCAGGCATCTTTTTCCGAAGCCCCGTAGGGGAAATTAATCTGCGCCCAGCCAGTTAGCCCCGGTTTGACCAAGAGGCGCGTCTCGTAAAAGGGGATTACTTCTTTCAGTTTTTCAATAAACTCCGGCCGCTCGGGCCTTGGTCCGATAAAACTCATTTCGCCGCGAAGAATATTTACCAGCTGTGGGATCTCATCGATTCTCGATTTTCTGAGGAAGCGGCCAATTCTTGTTACTCGTGGGTCATTTTTTTGTGCCCATTGCGGTCCGTTTTTTTCTGCCTCCACTACCATTGTTCTAAATTTAACCGCCATAAATTTTTTGCCGTTTTTACCAGTTCGCTGTTGCATAAAGAAACCTGGGCCCTCGCTAGTCGCTCTTATTGTAAAATATATTATTGGCAAAAATGGTATTGAGATAAAAAGCATGATTAAAGACAAAACAAAGTCCGCCACCCTTTTTTGGGTTTCATAAATTCTCTTGTTTGCTTCTTTGATATTTTCCAAAAACCATAGTTGCCCAATGGTATTTATCAATATTTTACCAGTAAATTGTTCTGCAAACTTTGAGAAGTCCCAGATAGTTATTTTTTGTGATAGTAGTTTATAAAGCTGACTGATTACTTCTGGCCGGTATTCTTGACTGTTGGCTATTATAATTATTCTGATCTTATTATCATTGATAAATTTTTCCAGTTTTTCTTCTCCTTCTAAAAATTCAAGTTTCTCTCCATTATCAGAGAGTGGTGTATCAGGGGGTGGCGTGCTATTGTCTTTGGATTTAAATATCGCGGCTACCTTTATGCCCATTTGGGGCTTATTATTTATTTCTCGGGCTAAATTTAAAGATTCTTCCGACAAGCCGATAATCAGAGCCTTCTCTAAAAATTTTTTATTAACAATTATAGTATTAAAAAATCTCCGCCAAGCAATAATCAGTGTGCCAAAGATTATTATATCCAAAACCAAGATTGTTTTCGGGGTAATGCCCGTAGTGGTTATATAAAAGAAAGCGAAACCAATCATGGCGCACCAGATTATATTTTTTATCATCAGGGCATAAAATCTAAAATTATTTCTAGCTGTTTCTAGATCATATAGCTTATTAATAAAAAATATTACAATCCAGAGTAAAAAAACAAGAGAAAAAGGCAGCCAGTGCTTGGCCCAAGTTTCGTTATCCACTGCTTTTTGAAAGCGCAAAAACAGGGTTAACCACAAAGAAAAATAGAGAATAATTATATCTCCGATGAACAAAACCAACCGCTTGATTTTAGAAGCGACACTAATCATATCTTGGGTTATTATATTTGTTTTTATTATAGTAAAAATCAGGCTTTTTTTCAAGCGCTCGGCTATTCTTGTTTTATTAACCTTTATATTATAAAATAAAGTTAATAACTATGATAAACACCAATTTGACCCGCTATTTAAGAAATAGCCTGTGGGTTTGTTTATACTTAATACTTATTACGCCCCTTTTGATCGGGAATAATTTTTTATTTCCTTTTATTTCCCTAAAAACTTTTTATTTTCGTATTTTGGTGGAAATAGCTCTTTTTTTCTATATTCTGCTTGCCTTTTCCCATTCCTCATATCGCCCAAAGATAAACAGACTAACGCTCTTGGTTTCCATTTTCGGTTTGGTAGTTTTGTTGACCGGCCTTTTGGGTGTTAATTCTTATCGGAGCTTTTGGGGCACAATTGAGAGAGGGGAGGGTTTTTTGACTATTTCTCATATTATTATTTTTTTCTTTCTTTTATCCCAAGCCTTTCAGAATAAGCGCCAATGGCTAAATTATTTTTCTGCCTCAATTATTGTTAGTTTTTTTGTTGGTCTTTATGCTTTGGGCCAAGAATTTACACAAATTTCTTGGATAGTTGGAGCTGGCGAGGGCCGACTTTCTTCCACTCTTGGCAATGCCGCTTATTTAGGGGCCTACTCCCTTGGTCATTTGTGGCTCTGCGCTATTATTTTATTTGAAAACAAAAAAATATATTGGCGTATTCTTTTTGGGATTTTTTCCCTCTTCGAGCTTTATATCTTATGGCAGTCGGAAACCAGAGGCGCCCTACTCGGCCTACTTTTCACACTAGTTTTAATTCTAATACTCTTACCATTTTTTTCTCAGAAAAAGAAAACAAGGATAGTTTCAATTCTGGCCATATTAATATTGGTTCTCTCTTTTCTTTTTGTTTGGTCGAATCGGCATTCTGGCTGGATCGCCAAATCTAATACCCTAAATCGTTTGGCCAATATTTCCCTAGAAGATATCACCACTCAGTCGCGCCTACTCGCTTGGGACTCTTCTTGGCAGGGCTGGAAAGACCGATTTTTGCTGGGCTATGGCTGGGAGAACTACAATATCGCTTTTAATAAATATTTTCACCCGGAAATTTTCCGTGATAATGGTTCACAAATTTGGTTCGATCGCGCCCACAATACCTTATTTGACGTCGCTGTCGCCACTGGCATTGGCGGCCTAATTATTTATCTGGCTATTTTTGGGGCAGCCCTGTTTTATCTCTTCCGCTTTTTGAGGAGAGACAGGGAGAATATGGCTATTTATTTAATCACCATTGCTTTTTTAATCGCTCACTTTGTCCAAAACTTTTTTGTTTTTGACTGCCTGGCCACCTATATTATGCTTTTTATGGTTTTGGCGTTCGTATCTTTTATTATCAGCAAGCATCAAAAAAACATTCAACCCCAAATCAAGGAAGAAATAGTCCCCTTTAATTATTTGGTTTGTTGCCTCGGCTTTGTTTTTCTGATTTTATCTGGTTTCTTCTTTAATATCAAACCTGCCAAAGCCAATATTTCCGGCCTTGATGGCCTCAGATATTTTTATCAAGGAAAAATAAACGAAGGTGTTGATAAAATGGTTGCCGCTATTAATATGGGCACCTACCAATCAACAGAAATTCGCCAAAAACTCACTGACAATATTATCAACACAGACAAGAGCGGCTATCCGGGTAATGCCGAACAGCTAAAGCGCAATTTTTCTATTGCCGTACAGGAAACCCAAAAAAATATAGAATTATCACCCAAGGATGTCCAAAATTATCTATATTTGATGATAATTTATAATAATTATTCTTTTATGGACGCCTCTTTGCCCAGTCAAGTATTGCGGCTTGGTGGCGAGGCTCAGAAGCTGGCGCCAAACAGGCCCCATGTTTATTTTGAGATGGGACAGGCGGCTATTAACTCTGGTAGTCCCAAACAAGGTGTTGAATATTTTAAAAAAGGGGTTGGCCTTAATCCGGATAATCTAGATTCGCAATGGATGCTTTTGACAGCCTATATTATTACCGGTGACGAGAAATCCTCAGAATCTCAATATCAGACGATGATCAAATTGGGCTTATCGGAAAATATTCAAAACCTTGAACGCCTGATTCGTCTTTATTATCTGACAAAAAATTATGATCAGATGATATATTTTTATAAAAAAATTATTGACCTCGAACCGCAAAACACTGATCATTGGTCCAAGCTTTCTGGCGTTTTAAAAGAAAAAAATGATCCTATTCTTTTCAACCAAACAATGTCAGAGCTGCTTGAAAAATATCCTGCCATGTCTACCAAGCTATTGCCAGCAGTTATCACGAAATAATTATGTTTGTATTCAAAAAGATAAAATTTTTATATTTACTTGTGGTGATTAATTTTATTTCCATAAATTTTTTGCCTTATAACCCAGTTGGCGCCGCCGGTGTTTCATCGGTTGGGGAAGACTATCTTGGTAGTGAAATGCTTTTAAAGTTAAAAAATAATGATTTTGTTTATGAGATTAAATTGCGAGACGAAACACCCCAAGAATTTATAAATAACAATATAAAAAATGATGCCGTTGATTTTATAGAGCCCAATTATATTTATCGCGCTTCTATTTTAGAGCCCAATGACCAGTATTATTCTCAGCAGGTTTACCTTTCTATTCTAAATACCCCCATGGCCTGGGATTATACTACTGGCAGTGGTGATGTGGTGGTCGCCGTCATTGATAGTGGGGTTGATATAAAAAATCCCGATTTGGTCAATAATATCTGGCACAACACAAAAGAAATTCCCAATAACGGCATTGATGATGACAGCAATGGTTTTGTTGATGACTATTCTGGCTGGGATTTTATTGAAGGCGTACCAGACCCCAGCCCAAAGTTTACGGGTAATTATACCTTTATGGGTATCAATCATGGTACGATTATTGCCGGGGTTATCGCCGCAGAAGGTAATAACAAAATCGGGATAACTGGTCTTAGCTGGCACTCAAAGATAATGCCCCTTAGGGTTTTGAGCGGCGAGGGTACGGGTGATTCATATGATGTGGCTAGGGCTATTGATTATGCTCGCCTCAATGGAGCCAAAATTATAAACTTGAGCTTTATCGGAGATAAAAAATCAGAAACACTCAAGGAGGCCATCCGTCGGGCCTACCAATCTGGTATTTTATTGGTAGCAGCGGCTGGCAATGAAGTCAATCAAGGTGAAGATCTGAAGGATAAACCGCTGTACCCAGTCTGTATGGACGGTGATAGCCCTGGCGACAACTGGGTATTGGGTGTTGCCTCTTTGGATAACTATGATCACTTGGCTAGTTTTTCCAATTACGGTAGTTGTGTGGATATCACGACCCCGGGCGTTGGAATTTTTAGTACTCTAGTGAAAAACGATGCTCGTTTTGAATATCGCAATGAATACGGTGGGCTCTGGACAGGCACTTCCATGTCTGTACCCCAAGTCGCTGGTGCGGCGGCTTTGTTAAGATCCCTAAAGCCAGAATTGTCAGTTTTGGAGTTGCGCGATCTTCTTCTCAAAAATTCTGACAACATAGACCATCTCAACTCTAAATATGCCGGCAGACTGGGTCGGGGCAAGTTAAATATCTTTAGGGTACTATCTGCTGCCAAAAACTCACTTAGCTCTATCGAATATCGTACAGACAAAATAATTGTTGCCCCAGGTGTTGGTGGTGGACCCCAGATTAGAACTTATTATGAGGGCAAGCCCTATTCCCAATTTTTTGGGTTTGATAAAAATAAAAGATTTGGGGCCAATATCGCCAGTCGTGATTTGACCGGTGATGGGCAAGAAGAGTTGATCGTGTCCGCAGAAAAAGGGGAGGAGCCTTGGGTGCAGATTTTTGATATTAATGGCAATTATAAAGCAAAATTTTTGGCTTATGATAAAAATATGAAACAAGGCGTTAAGGCCAGTGCCGGTGATATAAACAATGACGGCCAAGAGGAAATAATCACCGTACCACAGTCTGGTTACAAGCCCTTGGTAAAGATATTCAATCAAACTGGTAATCTCTTGGGTGAGTTTTATGCCTTTAATCAATTTTTTAGAGGTGGTTTAAGTATTAGTATAGGTGACGTAAACAACGATACTTTTGAAGAAATAGTTGTCGGCGCCGGGCCTGGTACGCAGAGCTTTGTAAAAATATTTAATTACCATGGTCAGCTTTCCGGTCAGTTTATTGCCTACAAGGAGAATTTCTTTGGTGGAGTCAATGTTGCTATTGGGGATGTCGACAGTGATAGCCAAAAAGAAATAATTTTAGCCCCCATGGGTAAAATGGCTCCCGAAGTTAAAATTTTTAATTTCCAAGGCCTTTTAAAATCTAGTTTTTTGGCTTATGACAAAAAATTTATAAACGGTGTTAATGTCGCCGCCGGCGATATTAATAATGATGGTTATGATGAGATAATCACCGGCCCGGGCGCTGGCGGCGGTCCGCAGGTCAGGGTTTTTAATATCAAAGGTAAGGCGCTTATGCAGTTTATGGTTTTTAATGATAAATTTAAAGGTGGAGTAAAGGTTTCTTCAGGCAAATAATTATGATAGGCAAAATTTTTTATAACCTTTATAATAAATTGGCGGACAAGATCAGGAATATACCCATAGTTCGCAAGCACCCTACCGCCAAAGAATTAATAAAATATTCGATTGTTGGCAATTTCAGTAATATTTTAGATCTTGTTTTATATGTCATTTTGACTCGCTCTTTTATTTTTTGGCATGAAAATTATCTTTTTGCCAATGTCCTTACGATGGTTGTCGGCAGTCTTAGCCGTTTCTTTCTCCATAAAAAATGGACATTCCGCCACGACACTGGCTCTTTTCATGAGCAATATCTTAGATTTATTGCCGTTATGTTCGTCAGCCTTATCTTGAGCACCGTTCTATTGTTTTTAACTGTAGAATACTTGCTTGTTAATGATATTGTGGGTAAACTTATTGCTACCGCTATTATTACCCTTATTGTCTATTATTTAACCAAAATTTGGGTGTTCAAAAAAGGTATTCCTTGTAATAAATTTTAATAATTAAGTTAATTAACAAAAATATGACTACTATTGATAAAGCTTCTTTGGCCACTGGCCGCCAAAATGTTATTTTGACTGGGGCCGCCGGGTTTATCGGTTCCAATCTCGCTGAGGCGCTAGTCAAAAATTACAATGTTATTGCCATTGATAATTTTATTACCGGTAAAGAAAAAAATATTGACATGCTTTTGCAGCTGCCAAATTTTGAGTTTATTAGACATGATATTTCCCAACCTTTAAAATTGGAAGATTTTCCCGAATTAAAAAAATTCCAGATTGATGTTCAGGGTATAAATAAAATTTTTAATCTAGCTTGCCCGACAGCTCCCAAAGACCACGCCAAATATGCCATGGAAATAATTGCCGCCAATTCTATCGGCATGCAAAACATGCTGAACCTGGCCCTAAAATACAAAGCGACCTTTGTCCATGTCTCCAGCCAACATGTCTATGGCATGCCCAAAGACACCAACCCCATCAAGGAAGACTATTTCGGTTATGTCAATCCGGTGAGCCCGCGCAGCGCCTATGATGAGGGCAAAAGATTTGCCGAGTCTATCGTTAGTGAATATCAAAGGCAGTTCGGGCTGGACGCTAGGGTCGCCCGGGTTTTCACCACCTACGGCCCGCGCATGGCCCTCAAAGAAGGTCGTTCTGTCCCTGATTTTATTATCAACGCCCTCAACGGCGAAGATTTGATTATTTATGGTGATGAGAATACCAAAAATACCTTCTGCCATGTCGACGATATCGTTGACGGCCTTATAAAATTGGCCAACTCACCCCTCAATACGCCAGTCAATTTGGGACATTATGAAAAGTATACTCTCAAAAGCACTGCGGAATTGATCATCAAGCTGACTGAATCAAAATCTAAAATAATTTATCGTGATCCAGAGTGGTATGTTGCTTCCTATAATATCCCCGACATCTCTTTGGCCAAAGAATCCCTTGGCTGGTTCCCCTTGATCGGTCCAGAAGAAGGATTGTCAAAAACCATAGAGTTTACCAAAATCAATCTGAGATTGTATCAGTCTCAATAATAATTAAGAATTAATAGAAGATTATGTCAAAATACATTTTTACTTCCGAGTCGGTCACCGAAGGTCATCCAGACAAAGTTTGTGACCAGCTGTCAGATGGTATTTATGATGAAATGATTAAACAAGATCCAGACGCTCATGCCGGCATTGAATGTTACGCCACCACCGGTCTGGTCGTAGTCGGCGGTGAGGCCCGCACCAAGGCCTATATTGACATTCAGGAGACAGTTAGAAAAATTTTACAACGCATCGGCTATGACAAGCCGGAAATTGGTTTTTGTTTTTCTGATGTTGGAGTTATCTCCACCTTACACGAACAGTCACCAGATATTGCCCAGGGTGTTGACGAGGGCGCCGGTGAATTCAAAGAACAAGGTGCTGGCGACCAGGGCTTGATGTTTGGCTTTGCCACCAATGAAACACCGGAATTGATGCCTATGCCGATTTCTCTGGCTCATAAATTGACTGCCAAATTATCCGAGGTGCGCAAAAGCGGGCAATTACCTTATCTGCGCCCCGATGGTAAAAGCCAAGTGACAGTTGAATATGAAGATGGCAAGCCAGTTCGAGTTAGTACTGTAGTCATCGCCGCTCATCATGCCGACGATGTTTCTTCGGAACAATTACGTGCTGACATAAAAGAGCAAGTTATCCAGCCAGTACTCGGCGATTTAGTTGATGAGAATACGAAATATTTTATCAATTCTACTGGTCGCTTTGTTTTGGGCGGCCCGCCAGCCGATACCGGCCTTACTGGTCGCAAAATCATTGTTGATACTTACGGCGGTTATAGCCGTCATGGTGGTGGCTGTTTTTCCGGCAAATGTATCACCAAAGTTGATCGCTCGGCCGCCTATATGGCGCGCTATGTCGCCAAAAATATCGTCGCCGCTGGGCTGGCTGACAAATGCGAGATCCAGGTCGCTTATTCCATTGGTGTGGCTGAACCAGTCAGTATTTTGGTAGATACTTTTGGTACTGGTAAAATTTCTAATGAGAAAATAGAGCAGGCGGTTAAAGAAACTTTTAGCTTCAAGCCCAAGGATATTATTGACCAGCTAGATCTCAAGCGCCCAATTTATGAAAAGACCGCTGCTTATGGCCACTTTGGCCGCGAACTGCCGGAGTTCACTTGGGAAAAAACCGATAAGGCGGAAATATTAAAAAAATATTTGGTATAATCTATGGAATATATTGACAAGGAAATTGATATTAAACCAAAAGAGGAATTAACAAAAGTTACGGGGATTTTTGAAGGCCTGATTCAGTCAGAAAGATTGATCAATGCCAATATCTTTTGCTGGTTGCCCCATGAGGTTTCTTCTTTGGTTTTGGCCGAATCCGATCCAAATTTTCTTGCCGACCTCAAAGATTATTTGGCTGATACTATTCCTTCAGGCCAATGGGTCAAGCACGATGAACCGAATACGCCGTTTCGTCATAATGCTCATGAGCATATTCGCACTAAAGTTATTGGCCGCCACTCATTGACGCTACTAGTTAAAGATTCAAAAATATGGTGGGGGCAGTACCAAGATCTTTATTTATACAATCCTGTTTATCAACATAAATCAAACAAGCTGCTTATCCGTATAATGAAATTTTAAAATAAAAAGCGGCCCCGCAATTTATATGACGGGGGCCGCCGCTCTGGTGGCTATTGCCGACAATCCCGGTTAAATCACCCGGAATGAAGAACACTGCACCACCACCCGAATTGGACTTGAGATAGTTGCCAAGATGGCGTCTTCATAGGAAAATTTTATGACGCCATTCTGTGCCGCCACCAATAGAATATCCAGCAGTTGTGGCGTCCAGATCCCTCCAAGTAAATTCGGTTCACCTTTAAGGATGTAACTGCAAAGATCCGTAAAAGAGACACTCTCCCCACTGTGCGTTTCAAAAAATTCACGCACCAGTTTGCCCAGAATCTCTCTGGTTTCCACGATCATCACCTCCTTTTATTACACAGGCTTTTATTAGTTCATGTTCAAAAAATGACCATCATCTGATAGTAACAGAGAATCTTCTGTTTGGCAAGAGGCAAAAATATTTCCAAGTCCTCCCAAGGTTCAACCATCACCGCCTAGACCGCGAAGCAGGGCAGACTGGATTGAACCAATGATTCAAAAATTATCTATGACCATCCTTGTCACTGGTGGCGCCGGTTTTATTGGCTCACACCTGGTAGATAAATTAATAAAAGAAAAACACCGCGTTATTGTTGTGGATGATTTGTCAACCGGCAAAAAAATAAACTTAAACAAACGCGCCAAATTTTATCGTCTGGATATTCAGGACAAAAAACTGGAACAAATATTCAAAAAAGAAAAACCACAAGTTGTTTATCATCTGGCCGCCCAGATGAATGTCCGCAAATCTATCGCTGATCCCATTTTTGACGCAAAAACTAATATCGTCGGTGTTTTGAATTTATTGGAAAATTGCGTCAAATACCATGTAAAAAAATTTGTCTTTATTTCCACCGGCGGGGCGATTTATGGTGACGGCGTCAAGATTCCTACGCCTGAAACAGCCACCGAGGCACCGATCTCACCCTATGGCATTGCCAAGCTGGCCACCGAAAAATATTTACATTATTATCGTCATCAATACGGATTAAACTACACCGTGCTCCGTCTGGCCAATATCTATGGCCCGCGCCAAAATTATCTAGGAGAAGCCGGGGTCGTAGCCATTTTTTGCCATCAACTCAAAAATAATCAACCCACATTTATCAATGGTCCTGGCCAACAAACCAGAGATTTTGTTTTTGTCGCCGATGTTGTTGCCGCTGCCTTAAAAGCCCTCAAAGACAAAAAACCAAATATTTACAATATTGCCACCAGCAAAGAAAATAATATCAATCAATTGGCAAGTGCTTTGCAAAAAGTTAGCGGCGTGAAAACCCCCATTGAGCATCGCTCGGCTATCAAAGGTGAGCAGATGAGAAGCTGTCTGAATTACCAGAAGATAAAAAAACACCTTGGTTGGTCGCCAAAGTATGATCTAGAAAAAGGACTAAGGGAAACCTGGCAGTGGTTTCAGAAAAATTAAGTAATTAAAATTGTGATTATGGATCTTGATCCTTTTATCCGCAAAGTTCCCAATTGGCCCAAACCCGGCATTTTGTTTTATGATATTACCACCTTACTCGAAAACAAAGATGTTTTTAGGGACTTGACGGAAGCATTGGCCCGGCCATTTTTGGGTGAAAAAATCGACAAAGTCGTGGGCATAGATGCACGCGGTTTTATTTTAGCCGGGGTTATCGGTTATAAACTAGGAGCCGGCGTATCTCTGGTCCGCAAAAAAGGCAAGCTGCCGTTTAAAACCATTGCCGAGTCATACACCCTAGAATACGCTTCCGAGACAGTCGAGATGCACGAAGACACCATCAAAAAAGGGGAGCGGGTTTTGATTGTTGATGACTTAGTCGCCACTGGCGGTACCCTTGTCGCCGCCACCAAGCTTGTGGAGAGATTGGGCGGCGAAATAGTCGGCATCGCCTGTGTCGTCAATTTGCCGTTTCTCGGTGGATCAGAAAAATTACGCCCATACAGATTTCATTCTCTTATCAACTATCACGACGACCAGGTTGTTTAAAGCTTGCTCAAAATAGTCTGAATTATTTGTACTGAATTTTTAGCCGCTTGACCCAAAAAATTATTAAAGTCAATTCCCGCCTCGCTGTCAGCTTTGTCTGAAATTGTCCGGGCGATAACAAAAGGTATTTGATTTACCGTGCAGACATGGGCGACCGCCGCCCCTTCCATCTCTACCGCGTCGCCCTGAAGTTCATCGGTGAGATAAGAAAATTCTAGAATTTTTGCTCGAGTAATAAACTGATCTCCTGTCAGTATGCGGCCCTCGACCACTTTGTTATTTGGCAACTGTGTTTCTAGGGCAATTTTTTTCAGATTTTCATCAGCCGCAAAAATTTTATAATCAGTATAGGGTATAGCGCCACGTGAATAGCCTAGAGCCTCGGCCTCCATGTCGTGATACATACAATCTCGACTGACGACCACATCGCCGATTTCCAGATTTTTATTCAGGGCGCCAGCCAAGCCAGTAAAAATTATTTTTTGCGGACCATAAGTATTAATTATTTTCTGGCAAACCAAAGCCGCAAAGACCTTGCCGAGTCCAGACTTGGCTATCAAGACATTTTTGCCGGCTATCTGGCCCAGGTAAAATTCAAAACCTTGCCACTTTTCACCGCGCAGATTTTCCGCTAGGGCCAAATATTCGTTTATTTCCTCGTCCATGGCCCCGATAATTCCGATTAAACCCAAATTTTGTTTCATAAGTTTAAATTTTTACACCAGCTTTATTTAATGTTAAGATATTATTTCAGAGCCGTCAAAGTGTATTTACAAGTAAAAACAATAAATTATGCCCCAAAAATTTGCCACTCGTTTTGCCCCCAGCCCCACCGGGGACTTGCATATTGGCGGTTTGCGTACCGCTCTTTTCGCCTATCTTTTTGCCAAAAAAAATCAAGGCAAATTTTTCTTGCGCATTGAGGATACGGACCAGACGCGATACAAGGAGGGGAGTGTTGAGGGCATTATCGCCGGTCTAAAATGGGCTGGGCTTCATTATGATGACGAAATAGTTTATCAATCAAAAAGAACAGAAATTTATCAAAAGCATGCGGCCGAATTGGTAGAAAGTGGGCACGCTTATCATTGTTTTTGCACCGCTGACGATCTGGCCAGCATGCGCCAAGAACAAACGGCTGATGGTAATACGGTCACGCGCTATGATCGTCGTTGTCTAAACCTCACACCCGAGGAAGTCAAATCAAGATTAGACTCCGGCGTGCCACACGTTATCCGTCTCAAGGTGCCGAGTGGTGAAACAGAATTTACCGATTTAATTCGCGGCCAAGTTAAAATTAATAATGCTGATATTGATGACCAGATTCTCCTCAAGTCAGATGGCTTTCCGACTTACCACCTGGCCAATGTCATAGACGACCACGAGATGGGCATCACCCACGTCATCCGTGCTGAAGAGTGGCTACCCTCCACACCCAAACACATTATTCTTTACCAGATGTTTGGCTGGGAGATCCCCGAGTTTGTTCACCTGTCAATGATTCTCGCTCCAGACAGAACCAAGCTGTCCAAACGCCATGGTGCCACTTCTGTTTTGGAGTTTAAAAATCTTGGTTATTTACCCGAGGCAGTAGTCAACTACATTGCCCTTCTCGGCTGGAATCCCGGTACGGAACAGGAAATTTTTTCTCTGAAAGAATTGGAACATGAATTTGATCTCGCCAAAGTCAATAAAGCCGGCGCGATTTTTGATATTGAAAAACTCAACTGGATGAACGGCCACTATATCCGGCAGAAAAGTTTGGATGAGCTCACTCATTTATGTATTCCTTGTCTGGATAATTATTTACAAACCAATTACCAGCTACAAGTTACTAGTTATTCTTTTGAATTTCTGAAATCGATCGTCGGCCTAGAACAAGAGCGTCTCAAGAAGCTCTCTGAAATAGGGGAGCGAACCAAATACTTTTTTACCCGCCCCACAGTTGACCCCAAAACGTTAGTCTGGAAAAAATCCACGCCCGCAGAAACCCAAGAGAGATTGAAATTTTTGGTAGAATTTCTCGCCACGATTCCTGAAGAAAACTGGACCAGAAACACCCTGGAAGAAATTTTAATTGACGAAATAAAGCGCCGTGGCTTTGGCAATGGCGACACCTTGTGGCCGATGCGCGTGGCCCTATCCGGCGAAGAAAAGTCTCCCTCGCCTTTTGAAATCGCCGAAGTTTTGGGGAAAGAAGAGACGCTAAAGAGATTAAAATTGATCCAAGGATAATTTAATACTATAATACTATAAACAAAATCACCCCGCAGTTACAGCTGTCGGGGTGATTTATGTTTGTGCACTATTGTCATCTGTGCCCATAAGGCATCTTATGATTTGGACGTCTGCTCTTTGGCTTCTTTATTTTTGAAATAAAGAGTCGAAGCCACTGTGCCAAGAGCACAGCCGAGAGCATAGAGTATTACCAATTGCCAGTTGCTAATATCATTGACTATTGTCTCGAGCACATAGTACCAGATAAAAATATTGACAATCGTCACGGCTCCACTCGCCAAGATCTGGTTTTTGGTAACTACTTTGGTCCAAGTAGTGACAATCAGCATTTCCAAAATGCCCACAAAAAATAGCATCATAATAATCTCTTTTATGGCGCTTATTTGCCACTTAGTTTATAAAAAGAACGACCTTTTTATTCTCCAGAAAAAAATCAACCAATTAATTACTAACGGGTTGATTTTTAACTGTTTTTCCATTATACTCCGAAAAAGCCCTTTTGTCAACCACAAAAAACCTGTCATTGCGAGGAGCCAGAGCGACGAAGTTGCCTCATCTTCCCGATAGCTTTTTCCCCCTATTTTTGCTAGTATTAAATTAGTTCTATTCGTATATTTGTATAATATTTGTAAATTTGTAGTGGCATGAAAATTTGCCTCATCAATAATCTCTACCCACCCTACAATCGCGGTGGCGCTGAGCGGGTAGTAGAAAACCAAGCCCAAGAATTTGTGACCGCTGGCCATGAGGTTTTTATTATTACCTCGAGGCCGATACAAGACCGCTCTCAAGCAGGCTCAGAAAAAATTAAAGTCTATCGCTTTTTTCCTCCCAATATCATTTCCTATTACCACCTGCAAAAATTACCCTTTCCGCTCCGCGCCCCGTGGCGTCTCTTTGACACTTTTAATTTTCACTCCTATTTTAAAATCAAAAAAATATTGCAAACAGAAAAGCCAGATATTGTCTATGCCCACAACCTAACAGGCCTTGGTCTTCTTATTCCGCGTTTAATTAAAAAATTGAAAATAAAATATACTCAAACCATGCATGATGTGGTCGGTATCCGCCCGAGCGGCCTTTTGCTTTATGGTCAGGAAAAAGAAAATATTTTTATCAAATTTTGGACCAGCTTGAATCGCTGGCTGTATAGCTCTCCAGACAAGGTTATCTTTCCGTCAGTATGGCTAAAAAAATATTATGAAGGGCATAAATTCTTCCCGCATGGCCCAAAAGAGGCTGCACAGAATTTCTACTTGCCATCAGCCAATCTATTGTTGAATAAGAAATTAAAATCCCCAGACAAAGTCACTTTTCTTTACATCGGTCAAATCGAAAGCCACAAGGGCATTCTATTTTTAATCCAAACCCTAAACGAGTTACTAGTTACTAGTTATGAGTTACTCATTCTGGGTTCTGGCTCCCAGCTTGAATCAGCCAAAGACCTAGCCAAAAGTAATTCACAGATCAAATTCCTCGGTTATCAGCCCAAAGAAAAGATTCAAGAATATTTAAAACAAGCCGACTACACCATTGTCCCGTCTCTATGTTATGAGGCCTCACCTACTGTTATTTTTGAGAGCTTGGCTGTTGGTGTGCCTGTTATCGCTTCAAATCTCGGCGGCATCCCCGAATTAATCAGGGTAGGGGAGAAGGGTTATTTGTTTGAGCCGGGTAATAAAAAGCAGTTGTTAGAAATTATTGAAGATATTTATGCCACAAACCAAAATGCAAAAAATTAAGTCAGGTATAGCCGTCGATATTGACGAGACGTTGTCTGGTACGGCTGAGTATTGGTTCAGGCAGATGGCAAAACTTTTTGGCAATCCAGAAAAGCTGTCAGTAAAAAAATTAATTACCAAATATCGCTATACTTACAATGTTCCTTATTGGCAAACTGGGGGAGCACTAGCTTGGCTTGAACAGCAACGTCATTCTAATGACTTACAAAAAATTTTACCTTTGATAAAAAACTCCAATCATTATTTAAACAAAATAAACAAAATACTGCCCATAGCCGTTTATTTGACTACCAGGCCAGACACTATCGTTCGGGGTACAAAATTTTGGCTTGATAAACACAATTTCCCAAAAGCGCCAATAATCGCCAAGCCATTGAGCTGGAAAGAAAACAGTAATTTGTGGAAAGCCAAAACGCTGACAAAATTATATCCTCAAATTATTGGTATTATAGATGACAATCCAGAGTTGGTTGATTATTTATCCGTAAATTACAAGGGAACAATTTTTTTATATGATAATAAATCAAAAAAACGGCCGCCGTTAAAAATTATTTGCGCTAAAACCTGGCCGATTCTCTATAAAAAGATAGTTACTCAAAAATTGACCAAAGCCAGCTAAAATTGTAGGATTAATATATATTTATGGCCAAAGAACATGAAAAATTTTGGATCACCCAGGCCGGTGTTATTATCAGAGATAATAAATGCCTAGTTTTGGAACTAACCAAACCGGCTGGTTTTTGGGATATTCCCGGTGGCCGCGTTGATATTGGCGAAGCAGATAATAGCGAAGCTGCTTTCCGTCGGGAAATAAAAGAGGAGTTAGGCGTTGAGGATTTTAGAATTATCGACTTAGTCGCTCATGATATTTGGTGCGCCAGCGAGGGTAATACCCCAGTTTGCGCCCTAATATTTTTGATTGATAATCTTGATACTTATAATTTCCAATTAAGTCACGAACACGCTCAATATAAATGGGTCAGCGAAGAGGAGATCAAGGACGAATTCCTTTGGCCCGGAGCGATTAAAATGCTGAAAAAAGCCTTTGCCCGTTATAGAGAATTAAAAAAATAAGTTAGTTATGAAATTTTATATCACCACAACTTTACCTTATGTCAATGCCGAGCCACATATCGGCTTTGCTTTGGAAATTGTGCAAGCTGACGCCATCGCCCGTTGGCGCGCTCAAAATGGCGACGAGGTGTTCTTTAATACCGGCACCGACGAGCATGGGCTGAAAATTTATCGCAAAGCTCTAGAGCTCGGAGTTGACCCGCAAAAATACTGCGACGAATATGCCGTCAAATTTGACAGCTTAAAAAGCGCTCTAAACTTGAGCTACAACAGTTTTATTCGTACTACTGACGAGCACCATCTCAAGGCCGCTCAGGATTTTTGGCGTCTTTGTGAAAAAAATGGTGATATTTATAAGAAAAATTATCAAGTCAAATATTGTGTTGGTTGCGAACTGGAAAAGACAGAATCAGAACTAGAAAACGGTAAATGCCCCATCCATCCCAATTTAGAATTAGAATTAATTGACGAGGAAAATTATTTTTTCCGTTTTTCCAAATATCAAAAACCACTTCTAGATTTGTATGAAAAAAATCCTAATTTTGTCGTACCCGCTCACCGCCTCAAAGAAATAAAAAGCTTTATTGAATCAGGCCCGGAAGATTTTAGTGTTTCCCGGCTCAAAGAAAAAATGTCTTGGGGTATCCCAGTACCCGGTGACGAGAGTCAAGTGATGTATGTCTGGTTTGATGCGCTGATTAATTATATTTCTTGTCTTGGCTGGCCCAAAGACGAAAAAAGATTCCAAGATTTTTGGCCAGGTGTTCAGGTCGCCGGCAAGGATAATCTGCGCCAGCAAACGGCTATGTGGCAGGCCATGCTTTTGTCCGCCGGTTTGCCGCCCTCCAAACAGGTGATGATTCACGGGTTTATTACGGCCGGTGGTGAAAAAATGAGCAAATCTCTCGGCAATGTCGTCAACCCTTTTGACTTGGTAGAAAAGTATGGTACTGATGCCGTGCGCTATTATCTGCTCGCCAAATTGCCACCCTTTGAAGATGGCGATTATACTGAAGAAAAATTTAAAGAAGCCTACACTGCTGATCTGTGCAACGGCCTTGGCAATCTAGTTTCTCGTGTTTCCAACCTGATTGAGAAAAATAATTTATCACTCAAATTATATACCGATAGTGATGATGAAATAAAAAAGAGCTTTGATCAAAAATTATCCGCCTATAAATTCAACGAGGTCTTGGAAATTCTCTGGAGCAAACTGCGCGCTTGCGACGAAACCATCACCAAAACAGAACCCTGGAAAATAAAAGACAAAGAAGAGTTGAAGAAAATATTAGAACCAATTGCCCAAGATATTTTAGATGTAGCGATTTTACTCCAATCATTTTTGCCAAATACTGCAGAAAAGATTATTCGAACGTTTACTACCGAGAAAATTGTGAAAAGTGAAATTTTGTTTCCTAGAGTTTAATTATGCTTGAAGAACGTTTTAAAATCACCCCGGCTTCATATTTATTTCTCATCAATGATAAAAATGAATTGCTTTTAGGTTTGCGACAGAATACCGGCTATCGCGATGGACAACATGAGGTGCCCGCCGGTCACATTGAGGCAGGGGAATCTTTTGTTGATTGCATTGTCAGAGAGGCCAAAGAGGAAGCTAATGTAGAAATAAAAACGGAAGACCTAAAAATCGCTCATATTTTACATCGACTAAAGAGCGATGAAGAAGAGCCGGATAAAAACCTTCGTCAACGCCTAGATGTATTTTATATTGCCAAAAAGTGGTCTGGCGAAATCAACAATAATGAATCCAGCAAATGCGCTTATTGGCGCTGGTTTCCCCTAGATAAATTGCCCGACAATATTTTCCCTTATGTTAAATTCGCCCTAGAACAATATCAAAGAGGCGTCATGCTCAGCGAAATAGGGTTTAAAAATTAAAAATTAGAAACTTTACTCATATGCTCGTCATCGACATTATTTTGCTCATTATAATTCTGGGTTTTATTATCAACGGCTGGCAATTGGGTCTTATCAAAACCCTTGGCGCTTTGATTGGCATTCTGGTTGGTGTGGTTTTGGCTGGCCATTTTTTCAATGAGCTAGCCGTACTCCTCACTCCGGTTTTTGGCGGTCGCGAAAATCTCGCCAATATTATCAGCTTTTTGGCGATATTTTTGATCGTCAATGGTCTCGTTGCCATGGGCATCTGGCTTCTCAAGGGCACACTCAAGCTTCTTTCTTTTGTGCCATTTGTCAAACTAGTTGATCATATTGGTGGTGCGGTTGTCGGCCTTGTTTGCGGGGTTTTTGTCCTAGGGATTTTAATTGTGGTTGTTTATAAATATCCGGTTATCAATTTTCTGACCGTTTATTTGGAACAATCAAAAATTGTGCCGTTTATAGTCAAAGGCTCATCGGTTGTTATGCCCCTTTTGCCTGAAGCAGTCAAGCAAGTAAAAGATGTCCTAAAGGTTTAACATCTTTTCCCCTCCTCTCTGAGGAGGGGGTAGGGGGTGGTGGGAGACTCGCAGTAATTTGATTATATAAAAAACTTATTAGTGCAACTGTCCCACCACCCTGGCTCGCGAGCTCGCCACCCCCCCCTCAGGGAGGAGGGGAAATTCACGCGCCCGGATTAGTTTTTAGACTAAAAAATTCTAAAATTATTTTCATGCCCTTTCTTATTGACAGCCACGCCCATGTGAATTTCAACGCTTTCAAAGACGACGGAGAAGAAATTATCCGTCGTTCTTTGACTAAAGGTATCTGGATGGTCAATGTCGGTTCACAGCATGATACCTCCAAACGCGCTTTGGAAATTGCCAATCAATATGACGAGGGCGTTTATGCCGCTATTGGGCTACACCCGATTCATTTATCGCACACCGAAGTTGACGAAGAAGAAATTCATTTTCAGACCCGTGAGGAACAGTTTGATGAAAATAAATATCAAGCTCTAATTGACGCTGACAAAAATCATAAAATCGTGGCCGTAGGGGAGATTGGCCTTGATTATTTTCATATTCCGGCAGAGATGACCCTGGAAGAAGTGAGAAATCGTCAAGCACCAGATTTTATCAAACAGCTACATTTTGCCGCCAAAAATAATCTGCCAGTGATTATCCACTGCCGCGATTCTGAGCGTGGCAAATTTGACGCTTATCGAGATACTTTGGACATCCTGAAAGCAGAAATAAAAAATGGTTTGCAACTACGGGGCATCAAGCACAGCTTTGACGGCGATCTAAAGATTGCCGAAGAGTTTTTTCAATTGGGATTTTACATCAGCTTTACCGGCGTGATTACTTTTGGCAAAAATGCTGAAGATTTGCGCCAGCTAGTCAAAGCTTTACCCTTAGATAAAATATTAGTAGAAACCGATTGCCCCTATTTGGCTCCGGCCCCCCATCGCGGCGAGCGCAATGAACCAAGTTTTGTCGAATTTACCGCCCAAAAAATCGCGGAATTAAAAAATATTTCTTTGGATAAGGTTGCTGAAACTACTATGGAAAATACAAAAGATTTATTTAAATTTTAGGTCGAGTAACTTGTAACTAGTAACTCGTAATTAGTAAATGGTAGAATTTTTATTTTAAATAAAATAACAGTCCTTGTGCTAGTTACTAGTTACGAGTTACTAATTACTGCCTTGTTTTTATGCTCCGCTACTTTCTCCCTCCAATTTTAGCTTTTATCGCCTCACTACTGCTCACCAGAAAAGTCCGTCAGTTGGCTTTGCGATACAATATCGTTGATGCTCCGACCGAAGAGCGCAAAATCCAAAAAGGGCACGTACCACTGCTTGGCGGCTTGGCAGTTTATTTTTCCTTTCTAATTACTCTTTTAATTTGTTGGGGTGGGGGATTGCTATCTGATGGCAAAATTTCTATTAGCAAAATTTTGGGTATTATTCTCGGTGGATTAATTATTTGTATTGTTGGTTTTCTGGATGATCGCTACAATCTCAAAACCAAATCATTCTTTGGCCCACTTTTGGCAGCTCTTGTTGCAGTCGGCCTTGGCATTACCATCGGCTATATTACCAATCCATTTTTGGCTGGTACTGGTCCCTATGGTCGTGCTTTGTTCTATTTTGGGGGAATTATTGGCCCTCTGGCGAGTTTTTTCTGGCTTTTGGGCATGATGTATACTACCAAATTTTTAGATGGTCTAGACGGGCTTGTTTCTGGCATTGGCGCCATTGGCTCGATCATTCTTTTTATCGTTTCTCTTTTTTGGGATGTGCCCCAAAGCAGCACCTCTATTCTCTGTTTGGCCTTGGCTGGCAGCTGCCTTGGCTTTTTGGTTTACAATTGGCATCCGGCTTCAATTTTTCTCGGAGAATCCGGCTCTGTTTTTATTGGTTTTATGTTGGGCATCCTCTCTATTATCTCTGGTGGCAAAATCGCTACCGCGCTTTTGATCATGGGCATCCCTATTCTGGATGTCATCTGGGTGATTTTCCGCCGCATTTTCAAAGAACGTAAAAGCCCTTTTTCCGGCGACCGCAAACATCTGCATTTCCGCCTACTCGATGCCGGCTTTTCACACCGCAAGGTAGTTTTATTTTTATATCTAATTACCCTTATTTTTGGTACCTCGTCTCTTTTTCTCCAAAGTCAAAACAAAGTTACTGCTCTTGGCATCCTGATTATTTTCATGCTAATATTGGCAATCACATTGATACGCTTTAATAAAACAAAAATCAAATCTTAAAAAATAATCCCAAAAAGGAGGAAGGAATATGAATCTCAGTCTAATGATTCTTTTGGTTGGTTTTTTCGTCGCCTGTATCTATCAATTGTTTTTTAAGAGAAAGTACCCAATTTTTAAATACGAAGGAGGTGAATAACGTGCTACTTCTAACAATTCCATTGCCAAATATTGGTGGCTGGATTTTCCTAGCCACCTTGGTAGTTTTTTTTGCGGCTTGCTATCTGCTGACAAGGTCAGGGAGGGTCAAGGGCCGCAAAAGCGTCTAGCTCGCCATTCCACCAAATCTTAGCCCGCCCAGTTTCGCAAAAAATGCGGAATTCGGGCGGCTTTTTTTATTCTCCTGATTTGCTATAATAACAATAGAATAAAGGAGTATAAAATATCTAAATTATATGCCTAGTAAAAAGGTTATTTTAAAATTATCCGGTGAGCTTTTCTGTTCTGGTACCAATCCGATTGATATTGATAAAACATTTGCTTTGGCCAAAGAAATTATTAAAATAAAAAAAGATTATCAGTTGGGCGTAGTCTTTGGCGGGGGCAATATTTTTCGCGGCCGGCAGATGACTGGCAAAAAAATCACCAATCAGGCTGGTTGGCACTTTGTCGGTATGTCGGCCACTATGGTCAATGCCTTGGCACTCAAAGCCGCTTTTGATGAACTAAAAATGCCAGCCAGAATTATTTCCGCCTTTGACCCAGAGAAAACTAAAAAATTTTCCAATCAAGAAATTCTGATTTTTGCCGGTGGCACTGGAGTGCCATTTGTCACCACTGACTCGGCCGCGGTCAAGTATGCACTGGAATACCGGGCTGATTTAATTTTAAAGGGCACCAAAGTTTCCGGCGTTTACAGCGCCGATCCTCAAAAAAACAAACAGGCCAAAAAATTTGACCACCTTAGCCACAAAGAATATTCCCGCCTGAAAGACACCGCCATTTTTGACAAAAAAGCAGTGGCTCTCGCTGGCGAGCACAAATTACCGATTTATGTTTTCAAGTGGGACAAAGGAACATTGGCAAAAGCGGTGAAATTACAGGCCAATGGGACATTAATTTTATAAATCTTATTAAAAATTAATTTACAATAAGTATGAAAAAAATCGCCATCAATGGCTTTGGCCGTATCGGCCGGGCTGCCTTCAAGGTTGCTTTGGCACAAAAAAATATCAAGGTTGTCGCTATCAATGATTTGACTGATAATAAAACTCTGGCCCATCTTTTGAAATACGACACAGTTTATGGTGAATATGACAAGAAAGTGAGCTATACAGAAAAAGAATTAATTATTGATAAACAAAAAATACTATCATTCGCCGAAAAAGACCCGAGCAAATTGCCTTGGAAAAAACTCGGCGTCGACGTTGTTTTGGAATGCACGGGCATTTTCCGTGATCCTGCGAGTGCCGGGCTGCATCTCAAAGCTGGCGCCAAGCGAGTGATTATTTCTGCACCACCCAAAAGTGATGATGAAGTGAAAAATATTGTGCTCGGTGTCAATTTCAAAGATTACAAAGCTAAAACCGACAAAATTATTTCCAATGCCTCCTGCACCACCAATTGTATGGCTCCGGTGGCCAAGGTTTTGCATGATAACTTCGGCATTATTAAGGCTATGGCCAATACTATTCACTCTTACACTGCCGATCAAAATCTGGTTGATGGTCCGCACAAAGATCTGCGTCGGGCCCGCACTGCCGCTCAAAATATTGTCCCAACCTCTACTGGTTCAGCTATTGCCGTAGCCAAAGTTATTCCGGCACTCCAAGGCAAGATGACTTCAGTTGCTTATCGCGTACCCACCCCCTGTGTTTCTATGATAGAATTTGTTGCCCAGATTGAAAAACCTGCTACCGTTGAACAAATTAACAATGCTTTTATTTCCGCCGCCAAAAAAGAATTGCTAGATATTCTTATGGTCACGAGCGATGAATTGGTTTCCTCGGATTTTATCGGCAACCCTTATTCCGCTATTGTTGATATGAAATTGACCGAATCCCTCGCTGGCAATCTAGTCAAGGTTGTGGCTTGGTATGATAACGAGTGGGGCTATTCTAATCGCTTGGTGGAATTGGCAGAGTCGATGTAATAATTTCCAAGTAGAAAATTATAAATTGAAAATTAAAAATTAATCTTATGCCAAAACTCGTTCTCGATATTGAAACTGCTGGTAAAAACCTCTCGGATATGGATGAGGTTTCTATGGACTATATAAAGCATTGGGCCGAAAACTCTGCCAGTGACCCGGACGACAGTGAGTCTATAGATAATGAGATCAAAAAAATAGAAGATGGTTTTAGCGTCTCACCTCTGACTGCCGAGGTTGTTTGCATCGGTATGCTCAATCCAGAAACCAAAAAAGGCTTGGTTTATTACCAAGCGCCAAAGGCTGACAAAAAAGAATTTGAGGAAGAGGGGATAAAATTCACCACCATGAGTGAGCCAGAGATGCTACAGGGTTTTTGGGAACAGGTGAAATTTTATGATGAATTTATCACTTACAATGGCCGGGGTTTTGACGTGCCATTTCTGATGATCCGTTCTGCTATTCACAAAATCAAACCGAGTAAAAATTTGCTTTCCAATCGTTATCTCAATAGTCAGTTTAGCGGCGCCAAGCATTATGACCTGCAGGATTTATTACAATTTTACGGCGCTACTTGGGGCAAGCGCGGCTACAACCTGCATATGTTTTGCCAGGCTTTCAATATTAAAAGTCCAAAAGGTCAAGGTGTTTCCGGCGCCCATGTCAAAGAAATGTTTCAAGCCGGCGAATATGAAAAAATCGCCCGCTACAACATAGCCGATCTTTTTGCCACCGCCGAACTCTACGACTATTGGCAGAAATATTTGAATATTTAATTCGCATTTATGGTGAATAGTGAAAAACAGTTTAGCCGAGAGCAATTCCGTGAATCTCGCCCCGATCCCTTGGATATTATAAAAATAAATGGTCGCTGGGCACAGGTTTTCGGCGCCGGGTCACCAGACGAAATAATCAGATATCTAGACGGGGATGAAGAATACTCTAGAATATATTTCAATAAATTAGAGTTGCTTAATAAATGGGAAACTGGAGCAATAAACCTAAAAGCTATTTATGGTGTTGAATTGCCAGAAGAAATTGTCGCCAAAGCCAAGGGGGGTTATGAGGAAGAAGAAGACCCAGAACTCAAAGTCCATATCACGGTTTTTGGTGAATATGTTGATAAAAGTAAAGAGTAATTTCTAAAAATTAAAAATTTTAAATTATGGGTAGCTTTATAGAATTAAACGACACTCTTCAAATCACTACCGAGCAGGGTTTTCCGGTTGATGTTTTAGATTTGGAAAAACACAAAGCCAACCCGATTCAATTTGAACAAATAAAAGACAAGGTGTTTACTTTTCAGAATAAACCCAATGCCCGGATTTATCATATACCACCGAATCGCTGTTTTCTGGTTCATAATATCAACGGCAAGTGGCTCTATTGGGGCAAAATTTTTATGTTGGAGCAAACGATAAATGGCGAAAACCCCGATGCTCAAACCACTTCTGGCAAATATAAAATCATTGAGCTTTACGACCCAGCCTATCAAGAACAAATCACCAGTCATGAGTGCCCAGTAGGCAAGAGCTATTTTGACTAATGTCTTCGTCTAATAATTAATCAAAAGCATTATCTATTTTTAGGTAACGCTTTTTAATGTGTATTGACAAAACAAATCCGGCGTGCTAATCTGGGAGGCTTTTTACCTAATCAACGATCCGATGTTAGTGAAAAAAGCGAAAATGGAGGGTTTATGAAAAAGGTCATCGTTCTTGTTTTGGTCATTACTACTTGTCTCCTCGCTCTTTCCTGTTGCCCGGCGTGTGAGGGCACGGGCCGGGTGGCAGATGGCATCTGTCCCACCTGTAAAAAGGCCGGGGTTTTGTGGAAGGACAAAAAAAAGAAAGACATAATAGAGTGCCCAGACTGCAAGGGTACCGGATTGACCTACAAGACCTGTCCCGCTTGCAATGGTACAGGGTGGTAATCCCAGGTGATCACTTGCGCGCGCTGCAATGGCACGCGCAAAGAACCCTAAGAAACAAAGGCCCCCAAGCCGAGCAGAAATTTGCTCTGCGCTTTGGGGGCTTTTTTTATTACCCCTTACCAGCCATTGACAAAAATATATAAATATGATATTATAAATAAACTCAAAAAATGACCAAAATACAAGCTGATCTGATTTATATTGATAAGCTTTTATCACTATCAACCAGATTGGCACAGAAACACACAAAATCCTTTCCAAAAAAGACCTTTGGCTCTGCATAAAGCTAAATTGTCCAATCTGGAGCTTATTGCACCCAATCGGGTCAAAATAGTAACAGGAGGTAACATGTTTAAAAAGATGTTGTTCGTCGCGCTCGCGCTGGTGGCGTTGTTTGCAGTCGCAACCGAGGCAGCAAGCTGGTGGTACACCGCTGAGGAGATTTCCTACTTTGAAAAATTCAGGACGCTCTCTCAGGAGAAACGGGTTAGCGTGGTGTTTGAAGAGGTTTGCCTGCTGAATCAGGATAATTACCGCGACATCAATCTGGTCGTGGCGGGAAACCTGATTAAGTTACCGCTGGGGAAAAGCTACAAAGTCATGGAGAATGATGGCCGTGATTGCATGTGGATCGCCTCTGACTGGTTTACCCGCACATTCATCGCTCAGTATCTC